>DASPLZ010000117.1:0-11573 GCA_035627295.1 Phenylobacterium sp.
GGTGCACAACCTGCTCTCCAACGCCCTGAAGTTCACCGATACGGGCGCCGTGGCCCTGGTCGTGCGCTCCGAACGCCTGGCGGCGGATCGGGCGAGGATCCTCGTCGAGGTGCATGACACCGGCCCGGGCATCTCGGAAGAGGACCAGGCGCGGCTGTTCTCGGCCTTCACCCAGCTCGACGCTTCCACCACCCGCCGGTTCGGCGGCACGGGCCTGGGCCTGGCCATTTCCCGGCGGCTCGCCGAGATGATGGACGGCAAGCTCTCGGTGCAGTCCGAGGTGGGGGCCGGCTCGACCTTCACGCTCGCCTTCGAGGCGGAAGTCGCCGCCTGGCGGGGCGGAGCGGCCGAGGCGGGGCCGGCCGAGGAGGCCGTGCAGCGGCCGCTGCGGGTGCTTGTGGTCGAGGACCACGCGGTGAACCGCCAGATCCTCGACATCTGGCTGACCACCCGCGGGCATTCGGCGACCATGGCCGAGAACGGTCAGGTCGCCCTGGACGTCGCCAGCGGCCAGGCCTTCGACCTGGTGCTGATGGACGTGAACATGCCGGTGCTGGACGGCCTCTCGGCCGTCCGCCGCCTGCGCCATTCGCCCGGGCCCAACCAGAATGCGCCGATCGTGATGCTCAGCGCCTCGGCCCGCGCCGAAGACCACCAGGCCGGCTTCGACGCCGGCGCGGACGCCTATCTGAACAAGCCTATCGATTTCCCGGCGCTGAGCAGCCTGCTCGTCGAGGTTGGGCGGGCCGCCCCGCAAGCGGCGGTCGAGGCGGCCTAGTACCCGCCGATGATCGGCAGGATCTCGCCGGTGATGTAGCTGGAGAGCTGCGGCGAGGCGAGGAAGACGTAGGCGGGCGCGATCTCCTCCGGCTGGGCGGGGCGCTTCATCGGCGTCTTGGACCCGAACTTGGCGATCTTGTCGGCCTCCTGGTCGGAGGGATTGAGCGGCGTCCAGACCGGGCCGGGCGCGACGCAGTTCACCCGGATGGCGCGGTCGACGAGGTTCGAGGCCAGCGAGCGGGTGAAGGCGTGGATGCCGCCCTTGGTCATCGAATAGTCGAGCAGGGCCTTCGACCCGTCGATGCCGGTCACCGAGCCTGTGTTGATGATCGCCGAGCCGGGCGAAAGGTGCGGCAGCACCGCCTGGGCCATGAAGAAATAGCCGTAGAGATTGGTCTTCAGGGTGGCGTCGAAATGCTCTTCGGTCAGGTCCTCCAGCCGCTCGGTGTGGACCTGGAAGGCGGCGTTGTTGACCAGGATGTCGATCTTGCCGAACTCGGCCTTCACCTTCTCCACCGCGTCGAAGCAGAACTGGCGCTCGCGCACGTCGCCGGCGATCACCAGACAGCGGCGGCCTTCCTTCTCGACGGCGGCCTTGGTGTCTTCGGCGTCCTGGTGCTCGTTGAGATAGAGGATGGCCACGTCCGCCCCCTCACGGGCGTAGAGCACCGCCACCGAGCGCCCGATGCCGGAGTCGCCGCCGGTGATGATGGCGACCTTGTCCTTCAGCTTGCCGGAGCCTTCGTAGTAGGGCGCGTCATACATGGGCGCGAGCCGCAGGTCGGCCTCCGAGCCGGGCTTGGCCTGATGCTGCTTGGGCAGCGGCGGCTCGGGATAGTCCCGCGCCCCGGTCTGGCCGGCGAAGGAGCGCTCCTCCTTGGGAGCCTTGTCGTCGGCCGCCTTCACCTCGTCCTGGATCTCGCGCTGCTGGTCGGCGGCGCGGTCGGCTTCGGCGGCGTGCTGCTGGGCGTCGGACATGGCGGGGTCTCCTGTTCGGAGACGGAAACCGGCGAGGCGCGCCAAGGTTCACGGGGAGCCAAATCCTCCCCCGTGCAACGGGGGAGGGGGACCACGCAGTGGGGGAGGGGGCGAGGTTCTGCACTGAGGGTCAGCAAGGACGCGCCGGCGCGAACCTGCTGAGGCCCACGCCGAGTCGCGCCCCCTCCACCGCTTCGCGGTCCCCCTCCCCCGCTTTGCGGGGGAGGATTTGCGCGCCTACTCCCCTGCCGGCGTCTTGGCCTTGTCCAGCCCCATCATCTGCACGAACTCGGGGCGGATGTTCTCGGTGCCCTTCTCCATGGCGTGCTGGGCGATGCGCGCGCCGACGGCCATGCGCGCCTGGCCGGTGAACTCGGCCTTGTTGGCTTTCACCCACTCCATCGAGGCCTCGCGGTTGACGTTGAGCTGCTGGAAGTGCGGGAAGACATAGCGGGCGATCATCTCGTAGCTGCGCTTCGTCGCCGCCCATTCGGCCCAGTTGTGCGCCATGAAGAGGAAGCACCCAAAGCCGCCGCTCTCGTCGACCAACTGCTGCAGGCGGGCGATGAGGTCGTCGGGCGTGCCGACCACCGCCGTGCCCTGGGCGAGGAAGGCTTCGACCGGGTCCTTGTAGTCGCCCTCCATGACCATCGGCAGGTTGGCGATCTCGCGGAAGTAGTAGATCCACTTCTCAAGCCCGAAGCGGATCTGCTCGACCGCCTTGTCCTTGGTCTCGGCGATGTGCACCGGCCCGACCAGCCGCCAGCTTGAGCGGTCCATGGTCTTGCCGTTGTCGGCCGCCATCTCCTCGGCGATCGCCCAGTTGGAGGCCAGGGCGTTGAAGCCCGCCGTCGAGGTGGCGCCCAGCGAGAGCAGGCCCACGCCGTGCGTCCCCGCCGCCCGCGCGCCGGTCGGCGAGACCTGGCTGGCCACCGCGATCTCCACGCTGGGCCGCGAGTAGGGGGTCATCTGCAGCCGCGCTTCGGAAAGCTCGAACCAGTCGGACTTGTGGGTGACGGTCTCGCCGCGCAGCAGCTTGACCAGCACCGCCAGCGCCTCGTCCATCCGGTCGCGCGCCTTGGCCACCGGCAGACCCATGGCGAAGGCGTCGGAGACCAGCGAGCCGGGACCGACGCCGAACATGGTGCGCCCGCGGGTCATGTGGTCGAGCTGGTTGATACGGTCGGCCAGCATGAAGGGGTGGTGGTAGGGCAGGGAGGAGACCCCCGTGCCCAGCCGGATGTGCTTGGTGCGCTCGGCGGCGGCGGCGATGAACACCTCGGGGCTGGCGATCAGCTCGTAGGCCGCCGAATGGTGCTCGCCGATCCAGGCCTCGTCGTAGCCCAGCTGGTCCATCCACTCGACCAGCTCCAGGTCGCGCTGGATGGCGAGGGTGGGGTTCTCGTCCACCGGGTGGAACGGGGCGATGAAGGCGCCGAAGCGCAGGCGCGGACCCAGCATGGGCGATCCCTCCCGAATGATCGCTGTTCAGTTGGCGCGACCTTAGGCTCTGGGAAGGCGGGGCGCCTAGGCTGACGTAGCGGCGGTCTCCAGGAATTTCAGCACGCTCAGCTCGAAGGCCCGGCTGTCGTCGCTGACCTTCAGGGGCAGGCCATCGCCGGTGAAGGCGTCGACCACCGCCGGGTGGATGTAGCAGGCGCGGCAGACGGCCGGGGTGTTGCCGAGTACGCCCGACACCGCCTTGACGCAGCGGTTCACCGCCGCCTTGGCCTCGGCGGCGTCCTGCGGCGGGTCCTGCATCAGGAGGGTGCGCGCCGCCCCCACGGTGCCGGCCCAGGTGCGGAAGTCCTTGGCCGAGAAATCCTCGCCCATCGCCTCGCGCAGGTAGGCGTTGACGTCGGCGCTCTCCACGGCGTGGCGCTCCCCGTCCTCGTCCAGGTACTGGAAGAGCCGCTGGCCCGGCACATCCTGGCAGGCCTTCACCACCCGCGCCAGCCGCCGGTCCTGGAAGCCGGTCTTGTGCACCTTGCCGCTCTTGCCGCGGAACTCGAACGTGGCGCCGCTGGAGGTGATCCGCGCATGCCGATCGCGCATGGTGGTGAGGCCGAAGCTCTTGTTGGCGCGGGCGTATTCGGCGTTGCCCACCCGGATCAGCGTGACCTCCAGGAGCCGCACGACCGCCGCCAGCACCTTCTCGCGCGGCAGGCCGGGACGCTTCAGATCCGCCTCGATGCGCCGCCGCAGCTTTGGCAGGGCGCGGCCGAAGGCGACCAGGCGGCCGTACTTGCTCTCGTCCCGCGCCGCACGCCAGTCGGCGTGGTATCGGTACTGCTTGCGGCCCCGCTGGTCGCGCCCCACCGCCTGGATGTGCCCGTTCGCCCTGGGGCTGATCCAGACCTCCGTCCAAGCCGGTGGGATGGCCAGCCGCCGGATGCGCTCCAGCGTCTCTTCGTCCTTCACCGGCCGCCCGTCCGCATCGCGATAGCCGAAGCCCCCGCCGGTCTTCACGCGGGTCAGGCCCGGGTCGCCATCGTTGACGTAGGAGAGGCCGGCGGCCTTGGCGGCGGCGGGTTCGGGGGGAAGCTCAAGCGCCGCGGCGGCCAAGGGATAACCTCATAAAACACCGCGGCTTTCGCGGACTGGCCGCTCAACGTAAGGCTTGGCTTCCGTGTTCCTTGGAGACCCCCGCGCCGTGAACTACCGCCACGCCTTCCACGCCGGGAACTTCGCCGACATCGTCAAGCACGCGGCGCTGACGCACCTTCTCGCCGGCGTCGCCGATCGGCCGGGCTCCATGAGCATCGTCGACACCCATGCTGGCGCGGGCCTCTATGACCTCGCCGGCGCCGAGGCCCAGAAGGCGCGGGAGGCCGACAAGGGCGTGCTGAAGCTGATGGCCGACGCTGGCGCGCCCGAGGCGCTCACGCCCCTGGTCGAAGCGGTGCGCCAGGCCAATGACGGTTCCGAGACGCGGCTCTACCCGGGCTCCCCCTGGTTGATCGCAAGGGCGCTGCGCCCCGGCGACCGCTACACGGCCTGGGAGCTGCGTCCGGACGTCTGCGCGGACCTGCGCCGGGTGCTCGGCAAGCGCGGGCGGGCGGTGGTCGGCGACGGCTTCACCGCTGCGCCGCGTGAAGTCGCGTCCAGGGGACCGGCGCTGGCGCTGATCGACCCGCCGTTCGAGCAGGGCGACGACTATCCGCGCACCGCCCAGGCGATGCGGGCCATCCTGGCGCGCAATCCCACGGCCACAGTGATGGCCTGGCTGCCACTGAAGGATCTCGACACCTTCGACCGCTTCCTGGGCGATCTGGAGGACACGCCCGCCCTGGTGGCCGAGGCGCGACTGCGCCCACTTACAGATCCGATGAAGATGAACGGCTGCGCCCTGGTGATCGCCGGCGCGCCGGAAGGGCTGGAGGCCAAACTGCAGGCGATCTGTGACTGGGTCGTGGGCGCCGCGGGCGAGGATGGCGCGAAAACGCGCATCTGGCGGCTGTAGCGAAACCTTCGCGAGCGCCGCGTGGTTGAAGGGCGTATGCTGCGTCGCACAATGGCGAAGCTGGAGGCTCCCATGCTGCCAATGCTCGAAGACCACCGCGAATTCGATATGGCCAAGGCCGTGCACCTGCCGATCGGCCTGGCCTCGCCGCTCTGGTGGCCGTTCGCCGCCGCCACAAGCGCGGGGCTGACCTTTTGGTGGATGACCCGCTGGATGCCGGCGGCCAACCTGGAAGCCCTGGCCGAAGCCTTCGCTCCGCTGCATCCGCCGGTCCCGCCCGAGCCGGCGGTGGTGATCCTCGAGGAGGCCGCCGAGCAGGTGCAGGCGGCGACCCAGGTCCCCGCCGAGGCGACCGAGGCCGCGGTGGAAGAGGCGGCCGCCGTCGCCGAGGTCTCCGCAGACCCTGCGCCGGAAGCCGACCCGGCCGCGCCGAAGCGGAAGTCGAAAGCCGCGCCAGAAGCGCCGTTGCACTGAGGCGGATGCGCCGACGTTGACGGCGCGCCCTCCACCGTAGAGCTTCCGGCCGCGTGAAGCGGCTCTTCGACATCGCCTTCGCCCTCGCCGGGCTCGTGGCCCTCGCCCTGCCGATGGCGGCGATCGCGCTTGCGGTCAGGGCGACGTCGCCGGGGCCCGCGATCCACTGGTCCGAGCGGGTGGGACGGGGCAACGGCCGCTTCAGGATGCCGAAGTTCCGAACCATGCGGATCGATACGCCGCAGGTCGCCACCCACCTGCTGGCCGAGCCGGAACGGTGGGTGACGCCGCTTGGCCGGTTCCTGCGCAAGACCAGCCTCGACGAGCTGCCGCAGGTCTGGAGCATCCTCATTGGCGACATGAGCGTCGTCGGCCCCCGGCCCGCCCTCTTCAACCAGGACGACCTTGTGGCCCTGCGCACGGCGGCGGGCGTCCACAGGCTGACCCCGGGCCTCACCGGCTGGGCGCAGATCAACGGCCGCGACGAGCTTTCGATTCCCGACAAGGTGGCGCTCGATGCGCAGTACCTGGAGCGCGCCTCCCTGGCCTTCGATCTGAAGATCATCGCCGCCACCCTCGGCGCGGCGCTGACGGGCCGCGGAGTCTCTGGCTGACGAACGGGAAACGGCCTTGGGCCTGACGCGTTAAGCACGCTCATCCAAAGGGAAATCTCTTGGCCGACCAGACGTTCGATACGCCGACCAACGGCTGGCGCGCCCGCCTCGGCGGGGCCTTCGCGCGGGCGCGGGCCGGCGTCGGGCGGCTCGGCGAGCGCCTGCCGGACGGCGCGCCCAGGGTGGCGCTGAAGATCCTCGCCTGGATCGCCGGCATCCTCGCCGTGATCGTGCTGGCGCTCGTGATCTTCCTTTGGCTGTTCGACTGGAACTACGCCCGCGGACCGATCGGCCGCTACGCCACCGCAAAGCTGCAGCGCACGGTGGCGATCGACGGGAACCTGCGGGTCCATCCCTGGTCGCTGACGCCCTCCGCGACGGTCGACGGCCTGCGGATCGGCAACCCCGCCTGGGCGGGACCGGGCAACACGGCTGTGGTCCAGCGCCTGAGCCTGAAGGTGAAGTTGATCCCGCTCATCTACGGTAAGGTCGAGCTGCCGCTGCTGCGGCTGGACAGGCCGGACATCGACCTGCTGCGCGACGAGCAGGGCCGCGCCACCTGGGATTTCTCGACGGGGCCGAAACGCAAGGAGCCGGCCAGGCTCCCGCCGATCCAGACCTTCATCATCAACGATGGCCGACTCGACATCACCGACCGCAAGCGAGGCCTTGTGTTCACCGGAACCGTAGCGGCGAGCGAGGAGCGCGGCGCGGTCAACCAGGGCTTTCGCCTGGCCGGGCAGGGGAGCCTGAACCGCAGCCCCTTCTTCCTGCGGGTGACCGGCGGGCCGCTGATCAATGTGCGCTCCGATCGGCCCTATCCCTTCGACGCGGAGGTGCGGGCGGGCGCCACCCGCGTCACCGCCAAGGGCGCGGTGCCGGAGCCCTTCGACCTGGGGAAGGTCTGGGCGGACCTTTCCCTGCAGGGTTCGGACCTCTCCGATCTCTACTATCTGACGGGCGTGGCGCTGCCGAACACGCCGCCCTACCGGATCAACGGCCGGCTGACCCGCCAGCAGCTGCTCTATCGGTTCGACGACTTCGCCGGCCGGGTGGGCGACTCCGATGTCGCCGGCGACCTTTCGGTCGACACCGAGCCGGAGCGGCCGTTCCTGAAGGGGGAGATCGCCTCCAGGCGCCTGGACCTCGACGACCTCATGGCCATCTTCGGCGGCGCGCCGGCCGCGGGCCGCGGCGAGACCCTGTCGCCCGAGCAGCAGCAGATCGCCCGCCAGCAGGCCGCGACCGGCCGCCTGCTGCCGGACGCCACCCTGAACGTCGAGAAGACCCGCGCCATGGACGCCGACGTCCGCTATCGCGCGGCGACCATCAACGCGCAGAACCTGCCGCTGCGCGCCCTCACCACGCACATCAAGCTCGACGACGGCCTTCTGACCGCCAACCCACTGAACTTCACCCTGCCGCAGGGCAGCCTTGCGGGCCAGGTCAGCCTCAACGCGCGCCAGGCGACCCCGGTGACCAGCCTCGACATGCGCCTGTCCAACGCCCGCCTCGAGCAGTTCATCCCGGTTCGCGGCGCGACCGGCCCGGCGCTGGAGGGCGGCCTTGCAGCCAGGGCCAAGCTGGTGGGGGCCGGCAACTCCGTCGCCCGCGCGGCGGCCAACGCCAATGGCGACGTCACCGTCGTCGTGCCGAGCGGCGAGGTGCGTCAGGCCTTCGCCGAACTGCTTGGCATCAACGTCACCAAGGGGCTGGGCCTGCTGCTGAACAAGAATGAGAAGCAGACCCCCATCCGCTGCGCGGTCGCCAACTTCAAGACCACCAACGGGGTGATGCGCGCCGACGACATCGTCTTCGACACCAAGGTGGTGCGCGCCAAGGGGCGGGGGACCATCAACCTCGATACCGAGCGGCTCGACTTCCGCCTGGAGGGCAAGGCCAAGAAGCTGCGGGCGGTGAGCCTCAACGCCCCGATCACCGTCAAGGGCCCGATCCGCGCGCCTCAGGTGGGTGTCGAGGCCGGTGGGGCGATCGGCCAGGCGGTGGCCGGGGTCGGCATCGGCGCGCTGCTCTCGCCGCTGGCCGCGATCCTGCCGTTCGTCGACCCGGGCCTGGCCAAGGACGCCAACTGCGCGGCTCTGATCGCCGAGGGCGCGGCGGAGGGCGCGCCGGTGCGGACGGCGGCGCGTTGAAGCTCGTTTGCGTCCTTCGAGACGCGCTGCGCGCTCCTCAGGATGACTGAGTCGGCAAAGCAAAGGAGCTGGTCATGGTGAGGGCGGCCGAAGGCCGCGTCTCGAACCACGCAGGGCCGTTCGCGCTTCCCGGCCTCCAAAGCGACAGCTAGGGTCCGCCGCAAAACGAGGAGGGATCCATGCGACTGACCAAGCCCCGCATCGCGCCGCTGGCCGACGCCGAGTTCGACGCCGACCAGAAGGAGGTGCTGGCGCCGATGATCGAGCAGGGGCGGGTGCTCAACATCTTCCGCACCCTGGCGCGCAAGCCGAAGGCCACGAAGGGGTTCCTGGCCTGGGGCAACTACATCCTCTCGCGCCGCAACAGCCTGCCGGCCCGCGAGCGGGAGATCGTCATCCTGCGCATCGGCTGGCTCTGCAAAGCCGGCTACGAGTGGACCCAGCACACCCCCATCGGCATTCGCGCCGGCCTCACCGAGGAGGAGGTGGCGCGGATCAAGGGCGGAGCCTCGGCCCCGGGCTGGAGCGCGGCGGACGCGGCCCTGCTGAAGGCGACCGACGAGCTGCACCACGACCAGTTCATCACCGACGCGACCTGGGCCGAGGTGCTGGCGCACTTCGACGAGGGCCAGGCGATGGACCTCGTCTTCACCGCCGGCCAGTACACCCAGGTCTCGATGATGCTGAACACCTTCGGGGTGCAGCTCGACGCCGGCCAGACTCTCGATCCCGACCTGAAGGGCTTCTGATGGCCGGCCGTCTGGAGGGAAAGGCCGCCATCGTCGTCGGCGCCGGCCAGACGCCGGGCGAGACCATCGGCAACGGCCGCGCCATCGCCATCCGCTTCGCCCGCGAGGGCGCGCGGGTGCTCTGCGTCGACCGCGACGGCGCGCGGGCCGAGGAGACCGCCGCCATGATCGCCGCCGAGGGCGGCGAGGCCGCCGCCTTCCAGGCCGACATCACCAAGGCCGCCGAGGCGGCCGCGCTGGTGGCGGCCGGACTCGAGCGGTTCGGCGCCCTCGACATCCTGGTCAACAACGTCGGCATCGGCGGACGCGACGGGCCGGCGCACCGGCTGGAGGAGGAGGCGCTCGACCGCATCTGGTCGGTGAACCTGAAGGGCATGTGGCTGGTCACCAAGGCCGCCCTGCCGGTAATGCGCGAGGCGGGCGGCGGGGCGATCGTCAACATCTCCTCCCTGGCCTCGATCGCCGGGGCGACGCAGCTGGCCTACGAGGTCACCAAGGCCGGTGTGAACCGGCTGACCACCCACGTGGCGTCCGGCAACGCCAAGGCCGGGGTGCGCTGCAACGCCATCCTGATGGGCTTCCTCGACACGCCCATGGCCATCGAGGGCATCGCGCGCGCCTCGGGCCGCTCCACCGCCGAGGTCCGCGCCCAGCGCGACGCCATGGTGCCGCTGAAGGGCAAGATGGGCACGGCGTGGGACACGGCGAACGCGGCGCTGTTCCTGGCCTCCGACGAGGCGGCCTTCATCACCGGGGCGCTGCTGCCGCTCGACGGCGGGATGGCGACGCGGGTGGGCTAGCTGGGGGGCCAGGCTTTGCTTGGTTCGAGACGCGGCTTCGCCGCTCCTCACCATGACTAGTTTTGTGCGATCGCCGCCTTAGTCATCCTGAGGGCCCGCGCAGCGGGCGTCTCGAAGGACGCAAGGCTGGTCCGCCGGCCTTACTTCTCCGATTCCGCCCGCAGCCAGGCCACCCAGGCGTCCTCGCGAGCCTGCTCGGCCTTGCGCAGCGCATCCTCCGCTTCGCGCACGGCCGCGTCGTGCTTTCGCCATTCGGAGACGCCGCTTTCGCGGGCCGCCCGGGCGGCTTCGAGGGTCGGGAAGCGGGCGAGGACTGCGCGGTTGGAGTAGCTGACCTGCGGCCCCTGGGTCTCGCGGTCGGGATAGAGGCCGGTGATCGAATCTCCGCTCTCGGACTCGATGAGGAACACGTCGGCCCAGCCGGCGTGATGGCGCATCAGGGCCCAGGGTTTGGCGATTTGCCCGCTCACGGCTTCACTCCTCGAAAGCTTAGAGGCGCTGTTTAGCCGCCCCGCCGGGCGTCGGCTAGCGGCGCCTCGATCTCCAGGCGCTTGCGGCGCACGCGAGCGGCGCGATTGGCCTCTCCCACCGCCTTCTCCAGGGCGCGGCGCAGGGCTTCGCTGTCGGCCGCATAGGCCGGGCGCTCCAGCTCCTCGATGATTTCGATGAGGTCGTCGGCCAAGCGGCCGAAGTAATCCATCATCCAGAGCGCCCCCGCACCGCCCCGCAGGTGCGACCGGACGATGACGCCACCACTCAACCTACAGGCAGTGAAATCTAAACCACAATCACTGGGGGATAGCTAGAGCGTTGCGCGATGGGCGGCGGGCCGGCGCGGCCAGGCGCAACCGGCGGTCTGCGAGCGAGAGCAGGCCGCCCAGGGCCATGATCGCCGGTCCCAGGAAGATCAGTCGCGCCCAGGGGTTGAAGTAGCCCCGCACCAGCCAGGCGGCGCGCCCGTCCGGCCCCGGCCGCTGTTCGCCCAGCACGATGTAGAGATCGTCGAGACCGCGCAGGCACAGCGCCACCTCGGAGGTGGTCTGGCCGCCGGCCGGGTAGAGCCGCCGCTCCGGCGTCGGGCGGCAGACCAGGCGGTCGGCCCGGCGGGCGCTCATCCGCGCGCGCTCGGCTACGAAGTTCGGCCCCTCGATGGCCTCCACCGTCTCCAGCCTGAGCTCATAGGCGCCGACCGCGAGGCTCTGGCCGGGGGAGAGCACCGCCGCCGTCTCCACCTTCCAGGCCGTCTCGACCACTGCGCCCAGGACGAAGATCCCGAGGCCCGCATGCGCCAGCGTCATGCCCCAGGCGCCCAGCGGCAGGCCGCGCCAGCGCCGGAAGGTCTCGGCCGCCGGCGCGCGGCCCAGCCGGCCCCGCTCGGCCAGCTCGGCGAGGGCGCCGAGAAGCAGCCAGGCGCCCACCGCCACCCCGCCGGCGGCGAAGGCCTTGCGCGGCTCGAACGCGGCGTAGGCGGCGAGGCCAAGTCCCAGCGCCAGGGCCGCCGCCGCCCAGAGCCGCTGGGCCGCGCCCAGGGCGTCGCCGCGCTTCCAGGCCAGCAGCGGCCC
>DASPLZ010000118.1:0-8604 GCA_035627295.1 Phenylobacterium sp.
GCCTACCAGGCAGCCCTCTGGTGCTGGAGCATATGCCCTGGACCCACAGCCTGCCGGCGGCCCTCCTGTGGTCGCTGGCCGGCGCGCTGGCGGCGCGGGGGCTGCTGAACCTGCCATGGCGGGCGGCGACCGTGATCGGGCTCGTGGTGTTCTCCCACTGGCTGACGGACCTGCTGGTCCACCGGCCGGACCTGGCGCTCTGGCCCGGCGGGACAAAGGTGGGCCTTGGTCTTTGGAATCTGCCGGTCGTCGAGCAGGCGGTGGAGATCGGCCTCATCGCCCTGGCCGCCATCGCCTGGACCGCCGGGCGCAAGGCGGCCGGACGCTACGCCTGGCCGGCGGCGCTGTTCGTCGCGATCCTGGTCGCCGTGCAGATCATCGCCATGCTGACGCCGCACGCGACCAGCGCCACCGCCTTCGGCGCCAACGCCTTGGCCGTCTATCTGGCCCTGACCGCGATCGCCTGGCTGGTCGACCGCGGCCAGCGGGAGCGCCGGGCCTAGCGTCCGCAGCTACGCTTTCTGCGCCCACTCCGTCGAGTAGCGCTCCAGCACGGTCAGCGGCATGGCGCCGGCGCGCAGCATGGCGTCGTGCCAGCGGCGCAGGTCGAAGCGCTCGCCCGCCTTGGCCTTGGCCGCCTCGCGCGCCTTCACCCACATGGTGTGGCCCATCTTGTAGCTGCAGGCTTGGCCGGGCGAGACGCAGTAGCGCTCCACCTCCCGCTGGGTGCGCGGGCGCGGGAAGCCGGTGGCGCCCACCATGTAGTCGGTGGCCTCCTCGCGGCTCCAGCGCTTGAGGTGGATGCCGGTGTCGGTGACCAGCCGCGCGGCGCGGAAGAGGAGCGACTGCAGGAAGCCCACCTCGCCCAGGGGATCGTCCTTGTAGACGCCCATCTCCGAGGCCAACTGCTCGGCGTAGAGGCCCCAGCCCTCGGTGTTGGCCGACAGGCCCCCGCCGGTGCGGCGGAGCATCGGGATCTGCTCGGACTCGCGGATCAGGCTGATCTGCAGGTGATGGCCCGGGGTGGCCTCGTGATAGGTCAGGCTCGGCAGGCCGAAGCGCGGCCAGTCGTGCGTGTCCTTCAGGTTGATGAAGTAGTAGGCGGGCCGCGAGCCGTCGAGCGCGGCGGCCTGGTAGTAGCCGTTCGAGGCGCCGTCCTGGATGAACACGGGGACACGGCGGATTTCGCAGACCGCCTTGGGCAGGGTGGCGAAGGCTTCCGGCAGGCGCTTGTCGAACGCCGCCATCTGCTTGTTCAGCTCGGCGAGCAGGGCTTCGCGGCCGGGATCGGTGTTCGGATAGAGCTGCTTGGGGTCCGACCCCAGCGCGGTCAGCCGCTCGCCGACGCTGCCGTCCGGATAGCCCTGGGTCTTCAGGATGACGTCGATGCGCCCGTGCAGGTCGGCGACCTGCTCACGGCCCACGTCGTGGATTTCCTGCGGCGACAGCTCGGTGGTGGTCGAGGCCTTCACGCAGTCGGCGTAGTAGGCGTCGCCCTCCGGCAGGGCCCAGACGCCGGCGTTCGACGAGGCCTTGGCGCGCAGCGCCTGGACGGCGGCGATCTGGCGGTCGAGGGCGGGGAAGACTTCGCCGGCGACGATCTTCTCGGCCTGGGCGGCGTAGGGCCCGGGGAGTTTGGCCTCCGCGAGCTTCTTGGCCAGGGAACTGACCAGGACGGTCTGCGCCGCCGGCTTGTCCCGCAACGCCTTCAGCTGGCCGAGGGTGAGATCGCAGACGAAGTCCGGCGGCGCCACGCCCGCGCCGGCGTCGGACTTCATGCGCTCGGTGTCGACATCCAGCGATCTGCCGAAGGCGCTCAGGCGCGACAGATAGGCCTCGGCGTCCGCGGCGTTCGCCACCTTGTGGTTGGAGTCCAGGAAGTCCGGGATTTCGGAATAGACGCCGTTGCGCTGGGAGACGACGTAGGGCGAAAAGTTGCCGCCCACCGAGCCGAACTTCCAGCGCTCGCCCGCCCGCGCCAGCCGCTCCTGCTGGTAGAGCACCACCTCGTGGTCCAGCGCCGAAGACGGCGAGAGCTTGGCCCGGTCGATGGCGCGCAGCTCGGCGACCCGCGCCTTGGTCTGCGCCAGCCGGCGGGCTATGGCGGCCGACGAGTTGTCGTCCAGCTGGGCCTTGGCGCCGGCGCGGGCACCCTTGTCGAGACCGAGCTGGGTGACGGTTTCCGGACTGTCGTCCAGGTTCTGCTCGAAGTAGCGGTCGAGGGCGGCGCGGAGCCTGGCGTCCTCGGACCCCTGTGCGAAGGCGCGCGGCGCGAGCGCTGCGGCTCCGAGGGCTGCGGACGAGGCGAGCAGCGAACGGCGGTCGATGTTCATGGTGGTTCCCCCTGACCTGGACTCAATTCGTTTTCACTAAGCCTTGGCGGCCGCGATCTGGCGGTCGATGACGCTTTCCAGCACGGCGAGCGGCATGACGCCGGGCAGAAGGCCCCAGTCGTGGAAGGCCTTGAGGTCGAAGCGGTCGCCCAGCGCCGCCCTGGCCTTCTCGCGCAGCCGCAGCCAGGTGAGCTTGCCGACCATGTAGCTGCACGCCTGACCCGGCCAGACGCAGTACCGCTCGATCTCGGTGGTGGCGGTGGCGGTCGGACTGCCGTCGATGGAGCTCATCGTCTCGATGGCTTTCTCGCGGCTCCAGCGCTTGGCGTGCATCCCGGTGTCGACCACCAGCCGCGCCGAGCGGAACAGCGCGGCCTGTAGATAGCCCAGCTCGCCCAGGGGATCGTTCTCATAGAACCCCATCTCCTTGGCCAGCTCCTCCGCATAGAGCGCCCAGCCCTCGCCGTGGGCGGAGATGAATTCGGCCTTGCGGATCAGCGGCAGGTCCGCCTCCTGCTGCAGGCTGATCTGCAGATGGTGGCCGGGCACGCCCTCGTGGATCGTGAGGGTCTTCAGCGTCCATTTCGGCACTTCGGCGCTGTCGCGCAGGTTGATCCAGTAGATCGCCGGCCGCGAACCGTCGAGGCTGGCCTGGTTGTAGTAGCCGCCGGGCGCGCCGGCCTCCAGGTACTTGGGCACCCGCTGGATGCTGAGCGGCGCCTTGGGCAGGGTAGCGAAGGCTTCCGGCAGGCGGGCGGTGAGCTGCTTCACCATGGCGTTCAGGTCGGCGATCAGCTGTTCCTTGCCAGGGTCGGTGTTGGGGTAGTGGTGCTTCGGCTCCTTGAAGAGCGCCTGGAGGCGCTCGCCGACGGTTCCTTGCGTCATCCCCTGGGCGCGCAGCAGCGCCTCGGCCCGCTCGGAGAGCCGGCGCGCCTGGTCGAGGCCGGTCTGGTGGATCTCCTCGGCGGTCATCGAGGTGGTGGTCGAGCCCTTCAGGGAGATCGCGTAGTAGGCCTCGCCGTCCGGCTGTTTCCAGACGCCGGCGTCGTGCCAGGCCTTCGGCTGCGCCGCCGCCAGGGCCGCGATCTGGCGACCGAGCGCCGGGACCACCTCGTCGCGGAAGATCTTCGCCGCCTGGGCCTCGTAGTCGCCGGCGACGCCCTTCTCCCTCGCCCGGTCGGCGACCGAGCGCACCAGGGGCGACTTGTCGGGCGCGTAGGCCGCCAGCGGCGTCAGCTGCTGGATCGCCCGCTCGATGGCGAAGTCCGGCGGGATCACCCCCTTGGCGTGGTCGGCGCGGGCGCGCGCGGTCTCGTCGTCGAGGCCCTTGGCGAAGGCTTGCAGGCGCGCAAGGTAGGCGTCGGCGTCGGCCTTGGTCTCGATGGTGTGCTGGTTGGCCAGGAAGTCCGGCGTCTCCCGGTAGCTGCCGTTGAGCTGGCTGAGCACATAGGGGTTGCCGGCGCCGGGATAGCCATAGTCGAACCGGGCGTCGGCTTCCGCCTCGACGCCGGTCGTGTAGGCCATGCTGTCGTAGTTGACCGCATCCATGCCGGCGATCGGCGCCCGGTCGATGGCCTTCAGCCGCCGGAGCGTCTCGGCCGTCCGCGCCTTGGACCGGGCGACGCCCGCGGCGGAGACGTCGTCCAGCTTCGACTTGGCGGCGGCCCTCGGGCCCTTGTCGAACCCGAGCCGGGTGACCAGCTCGGGGCTGTCGTCCAGCATCTGGTTGAAGACGTCGTCCATCAGCTTGTTGAGCTGGGCGACGGGCGTGGAGGCTTGAGCAAAGGCGGGCGCCGCCACGGCGGACGCGCCGGCGGCGAGCAGTTCACGTCGATTGAGCATCGAGGTCTCGTCGAAGGGTCAGGTGGCCAAGGCGTATGGGCCTGGGCCGGGCCGGGCAAGAGCGCGGCGATTACAACCGCGTAATCTCCCTTCCCCTGGAGGGCAGGGAGCGGTCACGCCGCCTGCTGCAGTTCCTGCTTCACCCGCTCGGCCAAGGTCTTGATGTCGATCGGCTTGGCGAGGAAGGAGACGCCGGTCTCGCCTTCCAGGAGGTCGGAGAACTCCTGCTCGGCGTAGCCGGAGATGAACATCACCGGCGCGGTCCCGAGGTACTGGCGCGCCTGCTTGAGCAGCTCAGGTCCCTGCAGGCCGGGCATCACCACGTCGGAGATCATCAGGTCGATCTCGCCGGCGTTGGCCTCGGCGATTTCCAGGGCCTCCTCGCCGTTGGCGGCCTCCAGCACCTCGTAGCCGCGGGCGCGGAGCAGGAGGGTGGCGGCGGTGCGCACCGAGTCCTCGTCCTCGACGAAGAGGATGCGGCCGGCGCCGGAGAGGTCACGGGCCACCGGCTTGGCCTTCACCTCCACCGGGGCGGCGTTCGCGGCGGGGATGTGGACCGGCAGGAAGATGCGGAAGGTCGCGCCCTCGCCGGGCTTGGACTCCACGTGGATCCAGCCGTCCGCCTGCTTGATGACGCCATAGACGGTGGCCAGGCCCAGGCCCGTCCCCTCGCCCACCGGCTTGGTGGTGAAGAAGGGGTCGAAGATCTTGTCCATCACCTCGGGCGGGATGCCGGGACCGTCGTCGGAGACCTCGATCACCGCCTGCTCGCCCTTGGCCTGTGGATGGCCGAGTCCGATCGCCTCGTCCTGCCCGACGCGCGAGAGCCGGATGGTCACGGCGCCGCCGCCCTTGGACATGCGGATGGCGTCGCGGCCGTTGACCGCCAGGTTCATCACCACCGTCTCCAGCTGCGAGCGGTCGGCGCGCACCATCGGCAGGTTGCGGCCGTAGTCGGTGATCAGCTGGATGTCCTCTGGCAGCAGGCGGCGCAGCAGCACCTCGGACTTGTTGATCAGCTCGCCAATGTCCAGCACCTCGCGCTGCACCGTCTGCTGGCGCGAATAGGCGAGCAGCTGGCCGACCAGGTCGGCGGCGCGGGCCGAGGTCTGGCGGATGCGCGACAGGCCCTCGTAGGAAGGGTCGCCCAGCGGGTGGCGCGAGGCCAGCAGGTCGAGCTCAAGGAAGACGGCGCTGAGCAGGTTGTTGAGGTCGTGCGCCACCCCGCCGGCGAGCTGGCCGATGGCCTGCATCTTGGCCGACTGGGCGAGCTGCAGCTCGATCTGCTTCTGCTCGGAGACGTCGACCAGATAGGCGACGTAGCGGTCCGCCTGCCGCGAGAGATAGAGGTGGGCAATCCGCTTGGGGTCGCTGGCCAGGCGCACCTCGACGGCTTTCTTGGCGCCCGTCGCCAGCTGCTCGGCGGCATGGGTGCGGGAATTGGGCTCGAGCAGGTCGCCGAAGACGGCGCCGGCGCAGCCGGCCTCGCCGCACATCTCGCCCAGCGCCGGGTTGGCCTCGACGATGCGGGCGCCGAACGGGTCCTCGCCCTCCAGCAGGGCTGCGCCGAAGGGCGAGGCGGCGGCGAAGGCGTCCAGCACCCGGGCGGGCGGCGGTCCGGCGGCGGCGAAGGCGCTCAGCACCTCGGCGGCGGCGGGCGGCAGCAGGGCGGGCTTGGCGGTTTCGGTCAGGCGCACCAGGAACCGGCGGCCGCCCAGCGGCGAGACCAGGGCGGCGTGCTCGGTCCCGTTGGCGCGCAGCTGGGCCGGCGCGATCTCGCCCCGGCGGGCGGCGGTGAGCGCGGTGAAGAGGCTGGCCGCCGCCGTCCCGGCCTTCGGCAGGCGCGGCGAGGTCCCCAGCGCATCGCGCCAGGCCGCGTTGGCGGCGAAGATGCGGCCGTCGGCGCCGGCCACCGCCGCGCCCTCGGCCAGGGCGGCGACCACGCGGGCGTCGTCGAACTCCTCGGCGGCCGGCGCCTGGGCGCCCGAGCGCAGGGCGAAGAGGCCCAGGCACGCGACGCTGGCCAGGCCCACCAGCAGCAGCATCCCGGCCATGGTCTGCGGCCCGGCGTCGATCACCGAGACCGAAGCCAGCGCCACCGTCATCAGGAAGAAAAAGATCGCCGCCGCGGTCAGCGGATCAAAGCGGCGTTCGCCGCGCGGCGGGGTGGCGGCGGCCATGGCGACCTCCGAGGAGCTGGCGGTGACGGCCGTTCTGGCCAGCGAATCACTCACAATCATACTCCTAGAGAGCTTTGGCGCTGCGGCGCTGCGCCGCGCTCATCAGGAAGCCGATGATCTTGGCCACGGCTTCGTAGTGCTTGACCGGGATGAACTGGTCGACGTCGACCGAGGCGTAGAGGGCGCGGGCCAGCGGCGGGTCCTCGATCACCGGCACGCCGGCCTCCTTGGCGATGTCGCGGATGCGCAGGGCCAGCGCATCGACGCCCTTGGCCACGCACTGCGGCGCGCCGCCGCCATCGGCCTCGTACTTCAGGGCCACGGCGTAGTGGGTCGGGTTCATGATCACGACCGTCGCCTCGGGCACCGCTTGCATCATGCGGCGGCGGGACTTCTCGATGCGCAGCTGGCGCTGGCGGGCCTTGATGTGCGGATCGCCTTCGGACTGCTTGAAGTCTTCCTTCAACTCCTCCTTGGTCATCCGCATGCGCTGCATGAAGCGGTAGCGCTGCCAGAACCAGTCCGCGCCGGTGATGACCAGGAGCAGCGCCAGAACGCCGAACATCAGCCGGCGCATCAGGTCGGCGCTGTAGGGTAGGATCGCGGCGGGGCCGAGCGCCGGCAGGTTTTGCAGGTTGGCGGCGTGCGGCTGCAGCACCCACCAGGCGACGAGGCCGGTCAGCGCCACCTTGAGCAGCGACTTGAGAAACTGGGCCAGGCCGTCGATTCCGAAGATGCGCTTGAAGCCGGCCAGCGGCGAGACCTTCTCCATCTTCGGGGCGAGGCGTTCCGGCGACCACAGCAGGCCATGCTGGATCAGGTTGCCCGCCGCCCCCGCGAGGGCCGCGGTGAAGAGGATCGCGCTCAGTGGAATAGCCATCGCCCTGATCGCGTCGTAGGCCACCCCCATGCCGCCGCCCTCGGCGACCTGGAAATCCTCCGGGTGCTGGACGAACGGCAGCAGGGCCTGGGTGAGGCCCTGCGCCAGCCAGCCGCCGGCGACGGCCAGCACCGCCGCCGTCGCCGCCAGGGCCGCCAGCGGCGCCAGGTCCGGCGTCTTGGCGACCTCGCCTTTCTCGCGCGCCTGCTGGAGCCGCCTTGGTGTCGGCTCTTCTGTTTTCGAGGCGGCCTCGTCGTTCTCAGCCATCGGTCACCCGAACTGGCCGAGAAGATCGCGGTAGCGCTCGATCCACACCACGCCGATGGCCCCAAGGCTCAGCGCGAACAGCGAAAGGCCCAGGAGGATGCCGAGGGGCGCGGAGACGAAGAAGATCTGGAACTGCGGCATCACCCGGCCGACGAGGCCCGTGGCGATGTTGAAGATCAGGCTGAACACCAGCACCGGCGCGGCCAGCTGGACGCCGAGGGCGAAGGAGCCGCCGACCGTCTGGATGGCGAGCGTCGCGGCGTCGTTCACCTGCAGCGGGCGGGTGAAGGGGAAGAGCGCATAGGAGCGCATCAGACCCGAGAGGAACATGTGGTGCAGGTCGGTGGCCATGATCAGCACGATGCCCATCAGCCCCAGGAAGGTGCCGAGGGTGGTCGAGGGCGTGGCCTGCATGGGGTTGGCGGTCTGGGCGAAGGAGAGCGTGGTCTGGATCGAGACCACCTCCCCCGCCGTCGCCAGGCTGGAGAGGAACATCCGCAGGATCGCGCCCAGGAGCAGGCCGATCAGCACCTCCTTGAGGATCGCCGCCCCCATAGCGCCCACCGTGGCCGGCACGGCGAGGCTGGCGGGCGCGGCCACCGGCGCGATCACCAGGGCCAGCAGGAAGGCCAGGGCGAGGCGGATGCGCGGCGGCACCGACTGCTCGCCGATCCCCGGAATCAGCATGGCGAAGGCGCCGACGCGGGCGAAGATCAGCCCGACGACATAGACCTGGGCGGCGGTGGCGTGGGCCTCCATCGCCCCGCTACATGTTCGAGATGCGCGCGGCGATCTGCCGGAAGAAGCCGCTCATCAGCGCGCCCATCAGCGGCAGGAAGAGCAGCAGCGAGACGAAGATGGCGACGATCTTCGGCGCGTAGACCAGCGTCGCCTCCTGGATCTGGGTCAGCGCCTGCATCAGCCCGATGCCGACGCCGACGATCAGGCCCACGACCAGCACCGGCGCCGAGAGCTGGATGGTCAGCCAGATGGCGTCGCGGCCGACGTCCAGAACCTCGGCGCCGTTCATGGGAAAGCCTCGTCGTACTTGGGTGGTCGAGCGTGTCCCTCCGACCGTCGCCCAACATGGTTAACGAACGGC
>DASPLZ010000119.1:0-2032 GCA_035627295.1 Phenylobacterium sp.
GTCCGACCGCCTGTTCCGCGTCGGGCGGGGCGACCGCGCTCCGCCGCCGGCCGATCCGGCCGAGAGCCAGGCGCTGCAGGCCCACCGGCTGGTCGACCTGATCCTGACGCATGCACCGCAGGCCCGCTTCCCCAGCGGCTCGGCCGCCTGGATGGACGCGCTCAGCCCCGCGCGCCTCTTCCACATCCGCGACGGCGACGGCGCCGACATCCAGCGGCTTGCCCGGCTGATCACCAACCGGGCGGTGGGCGTGGTGTTCTCCGGCGGCGGCGCGCGCGCCTACGCCCACATCGGCGCGATCAAGGCGCTGCGCGAGGCCGGCGAGCCGATCGACTTCCTGGGGGGCGCCTCGATGGGGGCGGTCATCGCCGCCGGCGTCGCCAAGGGATGGGACGACGAGGAGCTGGAGGCGCGGGTCCGCAAGGCCTTCGTCGAAACCAGCCCCCTGGACGACATCGCCCTGCCGCTCTTGGCCATGACCCAGGGCCTGAAGGTCTCGCAGCGGCTGGAGGAGCACTTCGGCGACACCGATATCGCCGACCTGTGGCGGCCCTTCTTCTGCGTGTCCTCGAACCTGACCTCGGGGACCTACCAGGTTCACCAGAAGGGCTCGCTGCGCCAGGCGCTCAGGGCTTCGATCTCGCTCCCCGGGGTGATGCCGCCGGCGACCGACGGGCCGAACGTGCTGGTCGACGGGGCGGTGATGAAGAACTTCCCGGCCGACCTGATGCGCGCGGTGCAGACCGGCCCGATCCTCGGCGTCGACGTCACCCGCGGGCGCAGCATCACCGCCGCCGAGGTGGCGCGGCCCTCGTCGGTCTGGAAGTGGATCTGGAGCGGCGAATGGCGCAAGGGTCCGCCGATCGTCTCGCTCCTGATGCGGGCGGCCACCGTCTCCTCCGGCCGCGACCTCGCCGCCTCGCGGGAGGCGACCGACGTCCTGGTGCTGCCGGACCTGACGGGCGTGGAAATCCGCGACTGGAAGGCGTTCGAGCCCGCGGTGGAGGCCGGCTACCGCGCCACCAAGGCCGCGCTGGAGGCGCTCGACCGGCCCCTCACCGACCTGCGGCGGCGCCCGCACCTGGCCGACCTCTATGTCACATCGGGGTGAGGGGTTTGCGCTACCGCCGATTCCGCCCCATATTCGACGCGCTCCCGTTTGGGCGCATGTCTTTCAACAGCAGAAAGGAGGTGATCCAGTGTCTCATTTGTCAACCCGAGGTGCGCTGGAAATCTCCCTGGAGATTCAAGGCCTCTAAGCTGCCCAGCGTCCTCGCGGACAAATGCTGGGTGTCACTGGGGTGTCAGGTCCGACAGCCCTGGTGAGGCCCACCAAAAGCGGAAGCCCCGGCCGGATGGCCGGGGCTTCTTGCTATCTGGGCCAGGCTTACCCCCGCTCAGGCTTGGAGCTCGCCCGTGTTTGCATGCTCGTTGGCGCGCTCCCAGGCCTCGACATCGTCGAGGCTGTAGCGGACCCGGGCCTTCAGCGTGCGGCCTGGCTTGAGGAAACGCGGACCCTGTCCCTTCACCCGCCAGTCGGCGAGCGTGGCGGGCCGGAGGCCCCAGCGATCGGCAAGCTGCTGCGGCGTCAGATACATCATGTTCCGCCTCGTCCGGTGATCTTCCGACAGGATACCTATTCGGCCGTCATTCGCGCCAATCGACGTTCGCCGCCCGGAACGCGAAACTGCACGATGGATCGGCGTGGCTGTGGGTTGGTTCAGGCGACGACCGGCCTGCGCGGACCCGGCCGGACCCGCCAGTCGCTGCGGGCACCCTCCAGCGCCGCCGGAACCCAGCGGTCGTCGATGCAATGCTCCAGGACACAAGTCTGGCGCCAATGACGATCGGTTCGCACTTCCTGCCGCAGGTCGGGTTTGGACACGCTCTTCCGATCGAACTCGTCCGGCGGGACAAACCAGCCGGCGAGTTGCGGCGCGCCCTCCGCTGGCTGGGTGCGGCCCCGGGTCAGACGTAGCTCGTCGGGTTCGAACGGCCCACGAAGCGCGAGCCCGACCCAGCGCGCGACCGG
>DASPLZ010000120.1:0-9862 GCA_035627295.1 Phenylobacterium sp.
CCAAGCCGGTGGATCCCGCCGCCCTGGCCGCGGCCATGGCCGCCTAGAGTCCAAAGTTTAGAGCGCGTCAGCCGGCGGAACCGGCTTCCACTTCCGCCTAACGCGCTCTAGGAAGCCGCGGTCGGCAGCAGGTCGCGGTAGAGCGCGGCCAGGTCGAAGCGGACCGCCTGGGTCAGGGTCGACACGCCGTCGTGCACGGCCGGGCCCGAGAGCTGCGAAAAGCCGGCGGCGGAGGCCGCCAGCACCAGGGCGCGGGTCTCCAGGCCGAGCACGCCGCTGATCATGCCGGCCGCCGAGACCGCGTGGGCGAAGGCGTCGAGCTGGGCGATCCCCTCCTTGCCGCTGGGAAAGCCCGGCGGCAGGTCCAGGTTCACCTGGCCGAGTCCGGACGGCGTCGCGAGGCCCGAAAGGTCGCCTTCCGGGCCGATGCGGGCCGTCCAGGCCGTAGGCAGCCCGGCGCAGCGGGCCTTCAGGGCCAGGGGCCAGGCGGCGGAAGCCTTGGCCGGGACGATGAACTCCAGGGTGAGCAGCCGTCGCTGGGGCTCGGGGCAATCCTTCAGCATGCGGATCAGCTGGCTGCGCCAGCCGTCGCGGCCGAGGGTGGTGAGATGCAGCGGGCAGATCACCGCCAGCCGCCGGCCCAGCTGCGCCAGGCGGCCGAGGTCGAACAGCGCCTTGGTGAGGGCGGCCACGTCCTGCTTGGCGGCGGCCACGACCTCCGGCTCCGGCTGGCCGGCCGCCACGGCCGGAACCGGCAGGAGGCGGTACCGCAGCATGGCGCTGCTGCCGAAATCCCAGACCGGCGCATAGGTCGGCGGCTCGGGCGGCTCGACGGCCTCGACCACCGGCAGCGCGGGAGGCGGTTCGCGGGTGATCACGGTGAGCGTGGGCCCAGGCTCGCCGGTCCGGCCGCGCATGGCGGAAGGCGGCACCGCCTCCGCATGGGCTTCGGGCTCGAGGGGCTTGCCCCTGGCCACCGCCTGATCGACCGCCACGATGATGTCGTCGGCCGCCAGGACCTGGCGATCGAGTTCGATGGCCACGCTGCTGAGCTTCGCCATCCCGCCCCATTCGGTCCCGAGGAGCTTGGCGCTGATTTCCTTGGCGATCACCCGGCACTTGAAATCGGCCTCAGCCTTCGAGAGCTGGGCGAAGAGCACCACGTAGCCGTCCTCGCCGTGGGCGTCGAAGACGTCGCCGCGGGTGAGGTGGCGCGAGATCACCGCCTCGGCGAGACCGTGCACGCGCTCGGCCAGCTCCGGCCAGCGCTCGCCCAGGTGCTCGCGGAGTTCGCTCAGACCGACCAGCCCGAACCGCGCGCCGGAGACCGACTCCCGCGGCTCCTCCAGCCGACGCTCCCGGGTCACGCTGCGGACCAGGCGATCGCGCGGGCCGAAAAGCCGCCGCAACCGCTCCCCCAACCCCAGTTTTTCGCGCTCCGGGCCCATGCCGCAACTCTGCGGCCGGGCGGCTAAAGAAACTGCCAACGAGGGCTGGCGAGTTCAGAGCGCCCCCACCGTCCGGTCGAGCCAGGCGAGGAGGTCGGCGACCACCTCGTCGCGGTTGGTCTCGTTGAGCATCTCGTGGCGGCCGCCGGGATAGACCTTGAGGGTCACGTCCAGGCCGGCGGTGCGGTAGGCGTCGGTCAGCGGGGTGAGACGGGCGAGGTTGTCGTTGATCGGGTCGGCGTCGCCCACGAAGACGTAGACCGGCAGGCCCGGCTTGACGTGCTCGAGGGCCTCCGGCGTCGGCTCGCGCTCGCGGAGCGCGGCGAACGACTGGGCCGAGTCCGGCTTGAAGCGGATGCCGCAGAAGGGGTCGGCCACGTACTTGTCCACCTCCGCCTCGTCGCGGGAGAGCCAGTCGTAGTCCGTGCGAGGATTGGGGAAGGCGCTGTTGGGGCCGCCAGGCTTGCGCGGGCCGGGGCCCGCCGTGCCGGAGAGCACCAGGGCGTCGATCAGCTCCGAATGGTCCAGGAGATAGGCCTGGGCGAACATCGCGCCCATGGAATGGCCCATCAGGATCAGCGGCAGGCCGGGGTTCTCCGCGCGGGCCCGGCGGCTCAGCACCGCCATGTCGTCCACCGCCGCGGGGGCGCCGCCGGGGCCGAAGTCCCCGAGCGCGCTCATCCCGGAGGTGAGGCCGTGGCCCCGGTGGTCGGCGGCGTAGATCAGATAGCCGGCGTCGAGCAGCGGCTGCAGGGGCTGGCGGTAGCGGCCGGCGTGCTCGCCGGCGCCGTGGGCGAGCTGCAGCACGGCCCTG
This sequence comes from Phenylobacterium sp., assembly GCA_035627295.1. GTDB lineage: Bacteria > Pseudomonadota > Alphaproteobacteria > Caulobacterales > Caulobacteraceae > Phenylobacterium. The sequence goes on from DASPLZ010000120.1 coordinate 2,263, forward strand.
GGCGCAGCCGACCCTCGCCAGGCGAAGCCGGCCAGGGCGGTTCCGTCCGCGCCTTCGTAGCGGAAGAGTCCTTCGGCCATGTCGCGTTCCCCGTCGCCGGCCTCGGACCGGTCGTTGGCGTCAGGGTGGCCGGCCCGCGCCAGGCGGGCAAGCCCCGGCGAGGCTCTAGCCCACCGCCTCGCGCAGCTGGCTGATGATGCGCCGCAGGTCGCTCTCGCGGAACGGCTTCTGCAGGACCGGCACGCCCTTGTCGACATCGCGCAGGGCGGCGTCGCCATAGCCGGTGGCGAAGGCGAAGGGGCGGCCCTTCTCGCGCAGCAGGTCGGCCAGGGGAAAGATCGGCTGGCCGCCCAGGTTGACGTCCAGCACCGCGCAGTCGATCTCGGCGTCCTTGACGAGCGCCATGGCCTCGTCCAGCCGCGCGGCCGGCCCGATGACCTGACAGCCCAGGTCGCCCAGCATGTCCTCGATAAGCATGGACACCATCATCTCGTCTTCGACGACGAGCACCTTGAGCCCGGCCAGATCGAGGTCCTGGGTCATACTATGGTAATTCTCGACTTAAATTTGCGGCCTTCGCCGTGACGCGCCCTTGACCTAAGGCGGTAAAACAACCTGTGCGAGGCCGCAAGCTTAACAGTGAGCTTTATTTCTGCGTCGCATTCGCGACTTTGGCGGGCGTTCAGGTCCCCTGCTGCAGCAGGGGGGCCGAAACCTTGAGCGCGGTGAGCTGGTTACGCTGGCGGCGCAGCACCTGGAAGCGGTGGCCGTGGAAGATGAAGGTCTGGCCCGGCTGCGGGATGGTCTGGGCCTCGTGGATCACCAGTCCGGCCACGGTCACGGCGGGATCCTCGGGCAGGTGCCAGTCCATGGCGCGGTTGAGGTCGCGCACCGCCACGCCGCCGTCGACGTTGACCGAACCGTCCGGCTGGGCGCGGACGCCGGCTATGGCGCTGTCGTGCTCGTCCTCGATCTCGCCGACGATCTCCTCGAGGATGTCCTCCAGGGTCACCAGGCCCTCCAGGGCGCCGTACTCGTCCACCACCAGGGCGAAGTGGCTCTGGCGTTTCAGGAAGGCGTTGAGCTGGTCCTTCAGGCGCGTGGTCTCGGGGATGAACCAGGGCTCGCGCATGATCTGCGTCACATCGATGGCCTCCACCCTGCCTTCGGAGGCGAGCAGCGCCTGGGTCAGGTCCTTGGCGTGCAGCACGCCGACGATGTTCTCCGGCTCGCCGCGGTAGAGGGGCAGGCGGGTGTGGCCGCTGGCGATGGCCTGGGCCACCAGCTCGCGCGGCGGCAGGTCGGCGTCGACCATGGCGATGGACTTGCGGTGGACCATCACCTGGCTGACGTCCATGTCCGAAAGGTCCAGCACCGCGCCCAGCATCCGCCGGTCGCCGCTTTCCACCAGGCCTTCGGAGTGGTGGTATTCGACGGCGCCTCGGATCTCCTCGTGGGCGGCCAGCACGTCGGTCTCCATCGACATGTTGATGCCGAAGAGCCCCAGGGTCTTCCTGACGATGAACTGCGCGCCGTAGGCCAGCGGGCCGAAGATCTTGACCAGCCAGGTAGTGGGCACCGACAGCACCCGCGCCACGTCGTCGGCCCGCGTCAGCGCCAGGGTCTTGGGCAGGATCTCGCCGAACACCACGATCAGCACCGTCATGATCGCCGTGGCGATCAGCACCCCGATCACCCCGGGGAACAGGGCCGAGAGCACCGCCGTGGTCAGGGCCGAAGCCAGGATGTTGACCACGTTGTTGGAGAGCAGGATCGCTCCGATCATGTTCTCCTGGTTGGAGATCAGCCGGTTGACCCGGCGGGCGGCGCTGTCGCCCTCGCGCTCCAGCTGGTGCAGCCGGCCGCGGCTGGCGGCGGTCATGGCCGTCTCGGCGGCGGAGATCAGGGCGGCGATCGTCAAGAGGACGACCAGGACTGGGGCGAGGCCCAGGAGGGCGGCCCAGATCACGGCAGGGCGCCTTCGGAAACCAGGAAGTCGCGGACGGCGGCGGCGTCGACATCCTTGGCGGTGAAGGCCTCGCCCAGGGCGCGGGCGAGGATGAAGGTCAGCTTGCCGCCCTCGGCCTTCTTGTCCTGCGCCATGTGGGCGACCAGGCGGTCGGCGCGCAGCGGGCAGTGGGCGGCCTGCGCAATCGTGGTGGGCAGGCCCGCCGCGGCGATGGCGGACCCGGCGCGGGCGGCGTCCTGCGCCGAGCACAGCCCCTGCGCGGCCGAGAAGCGGAAGGCGAGCGCGCAGCCGGCGCCCACCGCCTCGCCGTGCAGCAACGCATCGCCGAAGCCGGCCTCGGCCTCCAGGGCGTGGCCGAAGGTGTGGCCGAGGTTGAGCAGGGCCCGGCGGCCCGCCTCCTTCTCGTCCTCGGCGACGATCTCGGCCTTCATCTCCACCGAACGCGCGACGGCGTGGGCGAGCGCTTCGGGCTCGCGCGCCAGCACGGCCGGGCCGTTGGCCTCCAGCCACTCGAAGAAGCCGAAGTCGCCGAGGAAGCCGTACTTGATGACCTCGGCGTAGCCGCAGCGCATCTCGCGGTCCGGCAGGGTGGCGAGCACGCCCAAGTCGGCCAGCACCAGGCGCGGCTGATGGAAGGCGCCGATCAGGTTCTTGCCGCGCGGGGTGTCGATGGCGGTCTTGCCGCCGACGGAGGAGTCCACCTGGGCCAGCAGGGTGGTGGGAATCTGCACGAAGTCGATGCCGCGCTTGTAGATGGCCGCCGCGAAGCCCGCGAGGTCGCCGACCACCCCGCCGCCGAAGGCCACGATGAGGTCGCCGCGGTCGAGGTTCAGCGCCAGGAGGCGGTCGCAGACGTCCGACAGGCCGGCCCAGCTCTTGGTCTGCTCGCCGGGCGGGACGACCACCGGCTCGGCGGCGATCCCCCCCCGCGCCAGGGCGGCGGTCAGGCGCTCGCCGTGCAGGCGCCAGACGGTCTCGTCGCTGACCACGGCGGTGCGGCCCCGCTTCAGGAACGGACGGATGCGCTCGCCGGCCTGGTCGACCAGGCCCGGGCCGATCACCACCTCGTAGGCGCGCTCGCCCAGGCCAACGGAAACGGTGCGGGTCATGGGGCGGGCGCCTGCAGGTGAGCGGTCAGCGCCGTCAGGATCGCCTCGACGGCCACCTGGTGGGCGGTGTCGCCGGTCTCGATGGAGAGGTCGGCCTCGGCGTAGATCGGGTAGCGCTCGGCGGCCTGGCGGGTGAGCACCTCCACCGGGTCGCGGCCGGTGAGCAGGGGGCGGGTGTCCTTGCGCGAGACGCGGCGGGCCAGCACCTCGATGTCGGCCTTCAGCCAGACGGTGACGGTGCGGCTCTTGAGGAGTTCGCGGGTCTCGGCGTTCATGAAGGCGCCGCCGCCGGTGGCCAGCACGTGCGGCTGGCCGTCGTCGATCAGCCGCGAGATCACCCGACGCTCGCCCTCGCGGAAGGCCGGCTCGCCCAGGCGCTCGAAGATCTCCGAGATCGAGCAGCCGGCGGCCTTCTCGATCTCCGAATCGGCGTCGATGAAGGTCATGTCCAGGGCGTGCGCCAGGCGGCGGCCGATGGACGATTTGCCGACCCCCATCAGGCCGACGAGGGCGATGGTCTTGCGGCGCAAGGAAGCGGGGACGGTCATTGGCTCGGGGAAGGCTTTACACGAGGGGGGCGTTTGCCGCCAAGCTCGCGGCATGAGCGGCGCGTCGAGCGGCTGGACCGAGGCCTTCCTGGAGATGATGTCGGTGGAGCGGGCCGCGGCGCGCAACACCCTGGTCGCCTATGGCAAGGACCTGGCCGACGCAGCGGGCTTCCTGGCCGGCAAGGGCCGCGACTTCACCAATGCGTCGGCCGAGGACGTGGAAGCCTATTTCGCCGACCTCGGCGCGCGCGGCCTCTCGCCGGCCACGGCGGCCCGGCGGCGGGCGGCGATCCGCCAGCTCTACCGGTTCGTGCTGGGCGAGGGCTGGCGCCCGGACGACCCTTCGCGGCGGGTCGAGGCGCCCCGCCAGGGCCGACCGCTGCCCAAGGTGCTGAGCCGCGAGGAGGTCGAGCGCCTGATCGCCGCCGCCGGCGCAAAGGACGGCGGCGAGGGGCTGCGGCTCGCCTGCATGATCGAGCTGATCTACGCCGGCGGCCTGCGGGTCTCGGAGCTGACCAGCCTGCCGCTGGCGGCGGTGAGCCGCGACCCGGCCTATCTGATCGTCAAGGGCAAGGGCGGCAAGGAGCGCCTGGCCCCGCTCAACGATGCGGCCCGGGCGGCGATCCGCGCCTGGCTGGAGGTCCGGCCGAAGTTCCTGGCCAAGGGCGATGCGGCCAACCCGTGGCTCTTCCCCTCGCACGGCGCCAGTCGGCGGCTGACGCCCCGGCGTTTCGCCCAGCTGCTGGATGCGGCGGCTGTGGCCGCGGGCGTCGATCCGGCGAAGGTCAGCCCGCATGTGCTGCGCCACGCCTTCGCCACCCACCTGCTGGACGGCGGGGCGGACCTGCGGGTGGTGCAGACCCTGCTGGGCCACGCCGACATCTCGACGACGCAGATCTACACCCACGTCACCGGCGAGCGGCTGCGCGAGGTGGTGGAGAGCAAGCACCCGCTGGCGCGGAAACGGTAGTCTCCCTCCCCTTCATGGGGAGGGTGGATCGCCGGGTGAGCGGCGAGACGGGTGGGGTCCTTGCTGGGAGTCAGCAGAGCCCCACCCTGGCCGCTTGCGCGGCCTGTCCCTCCCCACGAGGGGGAGGGAGGGGTTTACGCCGTGATCCGGTAGCGGCCCTGGCGGTCCGGGCAGACGCGCACGTAGCGGTACTCGGTGCGGCCGCCCCAGTCGGTGGGGGCGGCGGCCAGGCGGCAGCGCTGGCGGTTATAGTAGCTGTAGCCGTAGCGGCCCGAGTTGCGGTTCCGGTAGTAGCTGCCTTCCCGGTAGGGGATGGTGTCGTTGTAGGTCCAGTAGTGGCCGTAGTCGTCGCACTTGGCCGACGACGAGTTGCCGATGGCCGCGCCGATGCCGCCGCCGACCAGGGCGCCCAGCACCGCCCCTTCCGTCCGCGCGCCGCTGGCGGCGACGTTGGAGCCAAGGGCCGCGCCAGCGATGGCGCCGATCAGGCCGCCGGCCACGGTGTTGCCCTGACGGCGGTCGCGGCAGGGATCCTCGTAGGCGTAATCGCGGTCGTAGCGGCCCGGGTAAGGATCGCTGGTGCCCCAGCGGCTGGAATCCCAAACCGGCGCCGGCCCGTAGCGGCGCGAATAGGCGCCGTAACCGTAGCGGCGGTCGTAGTCGGCGCGGGCGCGCTCGTAGTCGTCGCGGCGGCGCTCGTAGGCGGCGCGGGCGTCTTCATAGCTCTCGCGGCGATCGTCGTAGCGGTCGCGGGACCGCTCGTAGTCGTCGCGCTGCTGCTCGTAGCGTTCGAGGTCGCGCTGGTACTGTTCGGTGGGCTGGTACTGCGCGAAGGCGGGGGCGGCGGTCGAAGCGGCGAGGGCTGCGATCAGCGCGGTCTTGACGGGGGTCGAAGTCATGGTCGGCTTTCTCCTAGCGTCCGGAACGCGCGCGGCGATCAGCTCTCCCCTTCCGAAAGCTTGGCGTTTCCTTGCGGCGCATAACGAGCAAGCGCCGAAGGGGTTGCATGGTCAAGCTTGTTCGCCTGGCGGGGGCGGGGGAACCGCCGGCGGGGTTGGCGCGTCCTAGTCCGAACAACCGCCGCCTTGTGGCGGGGCGGGTTCACGCCTAGTTTCCGCCGCTTCGCGAAACGGCGCGCCTAGGAGCCTCATGGCTGTCCATTACCTCGATTTCGAGCGACCGATCGCCGAACTGGAAGGCAAGATCGAGGAGCTGTCGAAGCTCTCCGAGAAGGCCGGCCAGGACGGCTTCGAGGACGAGATCGAGGCCCTGCGCCTGCGCGTGGCCGACGCGCGCCGCGAGGCCTACGCCAACCTCGACGCCTGGCAGAAGACCCAGGTGGCCCGCCATCCGGAGCGGCCGCACTTCGTCGACTACGTCGGCGCCCTGATCGAGGACTTCCAGGAGCTGCGCGGCGACCGCAAGTTCGCCGACGACCAGGCGCTGATGGGCGGCCTCGGCCGCTTCCGCGGCGTGCCCGTGGTGGTGATCGGCCACGAGAAGGGGAACGACACCGCCACGCGGATCAAGCACAACTTCGGCGCCGCCCGGCCCGAGGGCTACCGCAAGGCGATCCGGCTGATGGACCTGGCCGAGCAGTTCGACCTGCCGGTGCTGTCCTTCGTCGACACCGGCGGCGCCTATCCCGGCGTCGGCGGCGAGGAGCGCGGCATCGCCGAGGCCATCGCCCGCTCCACCGAGCGCTGCCTGACCCTGGCGACGCCGATGGTCTGCACCATCACCGGCGAGGGGATGAGCGGCGGCGCCATCGGCATCGCGGCGGCCAACAAGGTGCTGATCCAGGAGCACGCCATCTATTCGGTGATCTCGCCGGAGGGCTGCAATTCCATCGTCTGGCGCGGCGCGCGCACGCCGGAGTACGCGGCCAAGGCGATGAAGATCACCGCCCAGGACCTGATCCAGACCAGGGTCGTCGACCGCATCATCCCCGAACCGCCCGGCGGGGCCCACTCCGACCCTGAGGCGGCCATCGCGGCCGTGGGCGATGCGGTGGAGGCCGAGCTGAAGGCCCTGCTGCCGCTCTCCGGCGAAGAGGTGAAGCGCCAGCGGGCCGAGCGGTTCTACGCCATCGGGCGGGTCTAGCCCGCCAGGCCCTCCACGCCGCGGGCGATGGACATCCAGGCGTCCGTGCCGCTGAGCGGCAGGCGCACGATCATCCAGACGAGGAACAGCGCGCCGACGATCAGATAGGCCGGATGCGGCCGGCCGCGCGTGCGCCAGTCGTAGGCCATGCCGGCCCCGATCAGGGTGAGGCTGACCAGGCCGGGCGGCAGGGCGGCGATCACCGGCGGCGGGCCGACGGCGCCGGGAGGCGCGGTCAGCACCATCGAGACCCGGGCGAGGGCGGCCTCCATCATCGGGATGGTCGCCAGCACCATCAGCCGCTTGTGCAGCTCGGGCCGGGCGTTGTTGGCGACCGCGGTCCCGAAAAGGACGGCGAAGAAGGCCAGGGCGCCCAGGGAGACGATCGCGAACCGGCGGGCCGCGTCGCCCATGCCGATCGTCTCGGCGACGTTGATCGAATTGATCACCGCCAGCACCACGGTGAAGCCCATGCCGGTGGCGAGCGCGATGCCGGCCATCCCCCAGGCGCGGTGGTCGAGGATGCGGCCGGCGGCGACCTGCCAGCTCTGGAAGAAGAAGAACAGGGTCCAGGCGAAGAACAACGTGCCGTGGATGTGCAGGATCGGCGCGCCGGTGAAGCTGCCCGTCGCCATCTTCGCCCAGTAGGTTGGGATGAAGCCGCCGAAGGCGATCAGGATGAACGCCGCCGCCATCCAGACATAGAACTTCGGGCGCGCCGCACGCACCGCCCCCACCGTTGTCGCCACCATGATCAGCCCCGCCTCGTGACCGGCGGAGGATGCCACAAACGAGCGTAACCTTGAAGTTACGCCGTGCGGGCCCCGGCGAAGTCGGCGTTGGTCTTGGTCGCCTCGGAAAGGTCGGTGATCCGCACGCCGCCGCTGCGCATCTCCAGAGG
>DASPLZ010000121.1:0-4086 GCA_035627295.1 Phenylobacterium sp.
CTACGGGACCCGCCTCGGGCTGGACCTGCGCCTCGACCGTTCGAACCCCAAGTTCGGCTCGCGGATGATGTTCTTCCGCGCTGGCGACGCGGTGGTGGAGATCGGCGCGCCGCTCGACCGCTCGGTCTCGCCAGGCCCCGACAAGCTCTCGGGCCTCGCCTGGCGCGTCGCCGATCCGGACGCCGCGCAAGCCCGTCTCGCCGCCGCCGGCTTGGATGTCTCCGAGGTCCGTGACGGGCGCAAGCCCGGCACCCGGGTGTTCACCGTGCGCGCCGGCGCCCCGGCCGCGCCCTTCCTGATGCTCCAGCCTTCCACGCGCGGCAACGACTGATGCCGAGGGTGCTTCGCTGGAACGGCTACCGATTCTACTACTTCTCGAACGAAGGCTCGGAGCCGCCGCACATCCACATCGACAAGGCTGGCTCCACCGCCAAGTTCTGGCTGGAGGACGTGCGGCTGGCCCGCAACATCGGCTTCTCGGCGCGCGAGGTCGCCGAGCTTTCTGCTAAGGTCGCCGCCGAACGCGCGACGTTTCTGGAGGCATGGCTTGGCTATTTCGGCCGTTGAAATCGATCCACGGGTCGCCCGGGTGGCGGTGACCGACGAGCGCTTGGAGGTCGACCTGAAAGACGGCCGGCGGATCAGCGCGCCGCTCTCGTGGTTTCCGCGGCTCGTGCAGGCCACGCCGCAGGCGCGCGCCGACTGGGAGCCCGCCGCAGCCGGCCTAGGCATCCACTGGCCCACCATCGACGAAGACCTCAGCATCGAAGGCCTGCTGCGGGTCACCGGGAGTTCGACCTGATGCAGCCCTTCACCCGCCTCGACGCGCCGGTCGCGCCCCTGCCGCTGGCCAACATCGACACCGACCAGATCATCCCCAAGCAGTTCCTCAAGACCGTGGAGCGCGAGGGGCTGGGCCGAGGCCTCTTCTACGACTTCCGCTTCGATGAGCAGGGCCGGGAGAAGGCCGACTTCGTGCTCAACCGGCCGGAGTACAAGGGCGCCGGGGTGCTGGTGACCGGCGACAACTTCGGCTGCGGTTCGTCGCGCGAGCACGCCCCCTGGGCGCTGATGGATTTCGGCATCCGCTCGGTGATCGCCACCAGCTTCGCCGACATCTTCTACAACAACTGCTTCCAGAACGGCCTCTTGCCCGTGGTGCTCAAGGCCGAGGAGGTGCAGGCGCTGATGGACGAGGCCAAGGGCGGCAACCACCTGGTCACCGTCGACCTGGAGAGCCAGACCGTCACCTCGCCCTCGGGCAAGGTCTTCCAGTTCGAGATCGATCCGCAGCGCCGCGAGAAGATGCTGAAGGGCCTCGACGCCATCGGCGAGACCCTGCAGGCGGCCGATTCCATCGACGTCTACGAGAGCAAGGTCGCCCTGGCCAAGCCGTGGATGGAGCCGGCGTGAGCCTGATCATCGCCGGCACGGTGCGCGTGTCGCCGGAGAACCTCGCCGCCTTCCGCCCGCACATGCAGGCGATGCTGGAAGCCTCCCGCGCCGAGGCCGGCTGCCTCGCCTATTCCTATGCCGAGGACGTGCTGGAGCCGGGCCTGATCCGCGTCTTCGAGGTCTGGCAGAACCAGGCGGCGCTCGACGCCCATTTCCAGGCCGATCACATGGCCGAGTGGCGGAGCCATTGGCCCAGCTTCGGGGTTTCCGATCGGCGGCTCATCGCCTACGAGGTCGCCACGCAGCGACACCTGTAGGAGGCCCTGATGACCGATCTTCTGCTTCTGCCCGGCGACGGCATCGGGCCCGAGGTGATCGCCGAGGTGCGCCACGTCGCCGAGCGCCTGACGCCGGACCTGAAGCTCGCCGAGGGCGACTTCGGCGGCATGAGCTACGATCGGCACGGCTCTCCCCTGACCGACGACACCCTGGCCGCGGCGAGGGCCGCAAAGGCCGTGCTGATGGGCGCGGTCGGCGGGCCGAAGTGGCGCGATGCGCCGCGCCACAAGCGCCCCGAGGCGGGCCTCCTGGCCCTGCGCGAGGGCATGAACGTCTACGCCAACCTTCGCCCGGCGATCTGTTTCGACGCCCTGGCCGACGCCTCCAGCCTGAAGCGGGAGCTGGTCGTGGGCCTCGACCTGATGATCGTGCGGGAACTCACCGGCGGCATCTATTTCGGCAAGCCGCGCTTCATCGAGGACCTGCCCGGCGGCGGCCGCCGCGCGGTCGACACCCAGGTCTACACCACCGCCGAGATCGAGCGGGTGGCCCGCGTCGCCTTCGAGCTGGCGCGGGGGCGCCGCAACAAGGTGACCTCGGCCGAGAAGTCCAACGTCATGGATTCGGGCCTCCTCTGGCGCGAGGTGGTGAGCGACCTGCACGCCCGGGAATTCTCCGACGTCGAGCTGGAGCACATGCTGGCCGACAACGCCGCCATGCAAATCGTCAAGAACCCCAAGCAGTTCGACGTGCTGGTGACGGACAACCTCTTCGGCGACATCCTTTCCGACGAGGCCGCGCAGCTCACCGGCGGCCTTGGCCTCCTGCCCTCGGCCGCGCTCGGCGAGCCCGGGACGCCCGGCCTCTACGAGCCGATCCACGGTTCGGCGCCCGACATCGCCGGCCAGGGCCTGGCCAACCCGCTGGCGGCGATCCTCTCTTTCGAGATGGCCCTGCGCTGGTCGCTCGGCCGGGCGGCCGACGCCGACCGCCTGCACGCCGCCGTGGTGCGCGCCCTCCGGAACGGGGCCCGCACGCGCGACATCGGCGGGGTGATGAGCACCCGCGAGATGGGCCTGGCAGTGCTGGCGGAACTCTGAAGCGCCGAGCTCAGTGCGTGGTTCGAGACGCGGCTTCGCCGCTCCTCACCATGACTAGGTTGGTGCGCTCCTGAGTTCGTCATCCTGAGGAGGCCGCAGGCCGTCTCGAAGGACGCACGGCCGCTCAGCTTTCACTCAGAACCCGAACTCCGGCCGCGCTTCGCTGGCCTGGGCCGCTTCCGGCAGGTGGCAGGTGAAGGTGGCGCCGGCGCCGGGCTCGCTCTCCAGCGCCACCCAGCCGCCGTGCAGTTCGACCAGCGCCTTGACGAGGGCCAGGCCCAGCCCCGGCCCGCCGCGGTCGCGGCTGGTGAAGCGGTCGAAGATGTGCGCCTGCACATGGAAGGGGATGCCGCGGCCGGTGTCCGAGACCCTGAGCTGCACCTCGCCCAGCGCGCGCTCGGCGGCCAGGGTGACCACGCCGCCCGGCGGGGTCTGGCGCACCGCGTGCTCCAGGAGGTGGTCGAGCACCTGGTCCAGCCGCCGCGCGTCGGAACGGATCAGGCCGATGTCCTCCGGCGCTGTGTTGACGATCCTCGCGCCCGTCGCCTCCACCTCCTTGGCCCAGCGGGCTTCGGCGCGGGCGAGGAGGTCGCGGACATCGACGTCCTCCAGGTCGAGCGCCATCTCGCCGGCGTCGATCTGCGCCATGTCGAGCACGTCGTCGATGGAGCGGGCGAGCTGGGCCGCGGCGGTGCGCACGGCGGCGGCGTGGCCGCGGCCGCGCTCGGAGAGCCCGTCGCCGGAGCGCTCGAGCAGTTCGGAATAGCCGATGATCGTGGTGAGCGGCGTGCGCAGCTCGTAGGAGACATTGCCGACGAAGTCGCGCTTCAGCCGCTCGGCCTCGGCCAGGGCCGCCGAGCGGTCGGCCAGCGCCCCCTCCAGCCGGCGGGCGTCGGTGACATCTGCGAAGCCGATCAGGGTGGCGCCGTCCGGCAGCGGCCGGGACTGGTAGGCGACGATGCGCGAGTCCGAGGTCTTGGCCTCGCCGGCCATCGGCGCGCGGGCCTGCGGGTCGGGATCGGCGACGCGGCCCTTCAGTTCGCGCCAGAAGGCGAGGTCGTGCAGCCGCGGCGTGCAGAGCTCCACCACCCCCTCGAAGTCGGCCGCCTGCGCCAGCTGGGCGGCGCTGACGTTCCAGAACTGCTCGAAGGCTTCGTTGTGGAGCCGCAGGCGCCCGTCGGAGCCGAACACCGCCACCGCGTCGGTCAGCTTGTCGAGGGTCGCCTGCTGCACCTGGATCAGGGCGTTGAACTGCGACTTCAGCCGGGTCTCGTCGGTGATGTTGGAGAAGAGGAGCAACAGCCCCCCCTGC
>DASPLZ010000122.1:0-6033 GCA_035627295.1 Phenylobacterium sp.
GTGGTGTTCGATCTCGCCGGGCGCGGGCACGACGGGCCGGCGCTCTCGGCCGCCGCGCGGACGGCCTTCGCACCCGACCAGCCGGGTGTGGCGATTGGTCCCATCAGCAAATTCGGCACGCTGGAGATCGTCCTGCCGCGCAGTGTCCGGCCGCTCACCGAACGGCTGGGCGACGCCCTCGGCCGCCCCTCGGTCGAAACCCTGGCCCATCGGCTGATGCGGCGGCTGGAGGCCGAGGCGGAGGCGTCCGGCGGACGGCTGGAAGGCTGCGCGGCCCCGGCGGTGGCCGCGGCGGCCGAGCGGCTCGCGCCATTGCTGGCCGCGCGCATCGGAGCTCGCTTCGCGATCCGAGGCGAGGCAGGCTGGGCGCCCGACCGCCTGGAGGCCCGCCGGGCATGACCGCCGCCTGCCCGATCTGCGGCAAGCCGACGGCCCCCAAGTACCGGCCGTTCTGCTCCAAACGCTGCGCCGACGTCGACCTGCAGCGCTGGTTCACCGGCGGCTACGTGGTTCCCGCCGACGCGCAGGAAGAGGAGGAAGCGCCCTCCACGCGATCCGAGGAAGACGAAGCCTGAGGGCCGCTGGACTTCGGCAAGGCCCTCTTTTATAGACCCACCTCCCCAAACGGCGGGTCCCTCGTGGCCGGCCCGGCAAGCCTGGGTAGCTCAGTTGGTAGAGCAGCGGATTGAAAATCCGCGTGTCGGTGGTTCGAATCCGCCCCCAGGCACCATCCCTCCGTACAACCTCACGCTGAAATGCTGCAGCGCAGCAGGAAAAAACGCTGATTTCTGTAACAACTCGAGGTTTGCGACGCCGGTTTATTGTGCATCGCACCCATACCTGAATTTCTATTCTTGACGATACGGCCAAGATTCAGCCTCAGGCCTTGACGGCCAAAAAAGGGGTTGCCAAAGGACGAGCGCCGCAAGACTAACTTCGCGGTAATATGGGCCTTCCCCGGAAGGTCCACGTCATTGCGCCTTCAAAACGAGCGGTTCCGCGTCTAGCGGCCAGTTCGTGGCGGGTCGGGCGTAGCGACTGCGTTTCCGGCGACGGTCGGGATGGCGACATCCTTCCTGGCGCCGGGTTGGTATCAATCTGGGTGGAGACGCCCCGCGCGACGACCCGTTAGGTCCTCAACAACGTGCTAGACCATTAGGAACTGGCTACAGATGCTCGAAACGAAACGAACCGCCCCCCTCCTGGCCATGATCGGCGCCCTGGCGCTCTTCGCCGCGGCGCCCGCCGCCGCCCAGGACGCCAACGCCCCGGCCGCTGACCCGGCCGCCGCCGCGGCCCCCGCCGCCGACGCCAACGCCGCGGCTCCGGCCGCTGCGCCCGCCGCCCCCGCCGAAGATGTGGCCGCTGAAGCTGCTCCCGAGCAGATCAAGCACGCCGGCAAGCTCACCATCGCCCAGATGTTCCTGGACGCGCAGCCGGTCGGTAAGGCCGTGCTGATCGGCCTGATGCTCGCCTCGGTCCTCTCCTGGACCGTGCTGCTCACCAAGCTCGTCGAATTCAACGGTCTGTCGAAAAAGGCCGACGCCTTCCTGGAAGCCTTCCGCGGCGCCAAGTCGATCAACGACATGGGCCGGATCGCCACCAGCGAGGAGTTCGCCGGCACGCCGCTGGCCGACATGGCCGCCGCCGCCGCGCAGGAAGTCGAACTCTCGCGTCAAGCGGGCCTGCAGGTCGCTGGCGAGCATCGTGACTCGGTGCTGACCCGCGCCACCAACGCCGTGGGCGCCGTTCAGGCCTCGCTCGGCCGCCGCCTGTCGAACGGCATGCAGTTCCTGGCCTCGCTGGGTTCGTCCGGTCCGTTCATCGGCCTGTTCGGCACGGTGTACGGGATCATGTACTCGTTCATCGGCATCGCGAACACCAACACCACCAACCTGGCCGTCGTGGCGCCCGGTATCGCCGAAGCGCTCCTGGCGACCGCCATCGGCCTCTTCGCGGCCATCCCGGCGGTTATCTTCTACAACTACTTCCAGACCCGCATCTCCGCCTTCGGCGCGCGGACGGAAGGCTTCGTTGCGGAACTGATGAACGCCATCTCGCGTCAGCTCGACAAGGGGGCGTAATCCCAGATGGGCGCCAAACTCTCAGGCGGGGGTGACGGCAAGTACCAGGTTGAGCAGAACCACGAGATCAATGTGACGCCCTTCGTGGACGTGATGTTGGTTCTGCTCATCATCTTCATGGTCGCGGCGCCTCTGGCCAGCGTGAACGTGAAGATCGAGCTGCCGCCCGCGGTGGCCGAGGCTGGTACGAACCCGCCCAAGCCGGTTTACATCTCGATCAAGCCCGACGGCTCGACCTACATCGGTGACTTCTCCACCGATCTGTCGAGCATCGGAGACGATCTGCGCAAGAACCTGGGCGACAAGCGGAACCCGGAGAAAGAGCGGATCTTCATCCGGGGCGACAAGGAAGTGCTCTACGGCGACTTCATGGGCGTGATGAACGCGTTGCAGGACAACGGGTTCTACTCCGTGGCGCTCGTCGGCGAGCAGCAGGACGAATAGGGGCGGGGAAGCATGACTGACGCAACACCGCACCAGCCGTCGGCGACCGAGATCGCGACCCACAACGTCTTCGACGCTCCGGTCAACAAATCGGCGAACCAGGGCATCAAGATCGCGATCCTGGCCTCGCTCGTCGTGCACGCGGCGCTCGGCATCTACCTGTGGCAGACGAAGTTCAACCCGAAGTACAAAGAGTACTCGGACGACGTGACGGACGTGCAGATCATCAAACCGATGGCTCCGCCGCCTCCGCCGCCGCCTCCGCCGCCGCCGCCGCCGAACACCCCGCCGCCGCCGCCGCCCAAGCTGCAGCCGCGCCCGCCGGCGAACGTGCCGATCGACGTGCCCACCATCCCGCCGCTGCCGGTTCCGCCGGTGCAGGAGCGGGTGGAGGATCCGCGTCCGCCGGCGCCGCCGCCGCCGCCGGCTCCGCCGCGCCCGACGGTCATCACCAACCCCGACTGGGCCCGCCGGCCCAGCGGCGAGGACATCGCCCGCTACTATCCCGACCGCGCTCAGCGCATGAACGTGGAAGGCTCGGCGACGATCTCGTGCACGGTGACCGTGAAGGGCACGCTGGAAAGCTGCTCGGTGGTTTCGGAGAACCCGGGCGACCAGGACTTCGGTTCGGCCGCCATCCGGCTCTCGAAACTGTTCCGGATGCGTCCGCAGACCCGTGACGGCCAGCCCGTCGGCGGGGCCTCGGTCCGCATTCCGATCCGCTTCAACCTGCCGGACGAATGACCGGACGGACCTGAACGCGAAGGCGCCCCGGAGAGCGATCTCCGGGGCGTTTTTCGTTGCGGCTGCGCCGGCGTCGGCTGACCCCGGGCGCTCAGGCGAGCGCCGGCTCGGCCGCCCGCTTCGGCGCCGGCTTGAGCCCGAGAGGAAGCCGCAGCCACGGGACCGCCCGCGCCAGGGCGTAGCCGGCCGTGCAGCTGGCCAGGGTGACGGCCAGGATGATCGCCGCTTCCCCCAGTGCGGGCAGGTCGAGCGGCTTCAGAAGATGCCCGGCCAGCACGATCGCCGTCTGGTGGATGATGTAGAAGGCGAACACCGCATCGCCCGCCAGGGTCAGGAGCGGCGAGCCGCGGGTGATGTAGCGCCGCGCAAAGCCGAACAGCGCCGCCATCACCATCCAGGCATAGGCCTCCCGCAGCACCGCGAATGCGACGCCCGCCGCGCCCGGCCCCTCCTCGATCCCAAGGCCGCGCAGCCAGACGCCCACCGCCAGCAAACCCGCAGCGACCCCCGTGGTGACCACCCGCGCGTCCTGCAGCCGCGCCCAGACTTCGGTGTTGCGCGCCATGACCAGGCCGAGCAGGAAGGCCGTGCCGTACTGCAGGTGGCCGTAGGCGTCGGCGAAGACGTTGTGCGTCTCCCCCCACGTCAGCCCCGCCGTCGCCCGGTAGAGGCCGAAGAGGGCGGCTGGGACCAGGAACAGGCCCGGCCCTGTCAGGACCCGCGCCGCAATGCGGTCGACCAGCGGGGCCAGCGGCCGGCAGGCGAGCGCGATCATGGTGTAGACCCAGAGGTAGGCCACGAACCACAGGTGGTTGTAGGTCGGCAGGATCAGGTCGCCGAAGCTCTGGCCGGCGGAAAGGTAGCGCGGGTAGAAGTCGAGGAAGCTTCCCGCATAGCCGTACTTCTCCACCACCTCGGCCCAGCTCTGCGGCGGCACGACGAGCAGGACGCCGAAGGCGAGGGGGATCAGCAGCCGGCTCGACCGCTGCCGGGCCAGCTCGCCGGTGGCGCTCTTGCCGGCCATGAAGCGCGTGGCGGCCCCGGAGATGATGAACAGCAGGCTCAGCCGCCAGGGGTTCACCGCCCCCATCAGGGGCTCCAGCTGCGGCAGGATATGATCGCTCTTCACGTGCCAGCCCCAGGGCACGTAGAACATGCCCAGGTGGTAGAGGATGAGCAGGCCGAACGCGCCGACGCGCAGGGCGTCGAGGTCGTAGCGGCGGGACGAGACGGGCATGGCCGAGCTCCTTCAGGATGACGATGCGGCGATGGCTTGGCCCGCCGGGCCGACGGCTTCCACGCCGATGGGACGGGCTGCGGGGTGGCTGTGACGCCGCCTGCCCGGTCGGGGACGAGCGGCGGGCCGGTAGGGACCAGCGGCTGGTCCCGGGACGACCTGGTCTTCTACGGGGTGTTCCTCGCCTGCGCCGCGGCTGTCGCCACGGTGAACGCCTTCAGCCGGATCGACGAGCTGGAGCGGTTCCAGGGCGGCCGCGTCCCGCTGTGGCAGCCGGTGGTCTGGGAGATTTCCAGCGTCCTGCTCATCGCCCTGCTGGTCCCGGCGGTGATGTGGCTGACGCGGCGCTTTGCGCCCCGGCCCCCGCCGCCCTTCGGCTGGGTTCTCGCCCACCTCGGGGGGCTGGTGCTGTTCTCGGTGGTGCATGTGACCGGCATGGGCCTGCTGCGGGCCTTGGCCTACCAAGCGGTGGGCGCGCGCTACGACGCCCTCGCGCCGCTCGGCAACTGGCCTTACGAGCTGCGCAAGGACGCGCTGATCTACCTGGCCGTGGTGGCGATCTACACGACCTGGCGGCTGCTGCGCGCGCCGCCGCAGCGCCCGGAGCCGCAGGCCGCGGCGCTGGAGGTGCGTGACGGCGCCCGGCGCCTGTTCGTGCCGGTCGAGGACATTCTCTGGGTCGAGGCCGCCGGCAACTATGTGGAGCTGCATCGCCCGGCCGGCGCGGTGCTGCACCGCGCGCCGCTGCAGGAGATCGAGGCCCGGCTGGCGCCGCAGGGCTTCGTGCGCATCCACCGCTCGCGGCTGGTGCGCCGCGCCGCCATCGCGGCGATCGAGACCAATCCCTCGGGCGACTTCGCCGTCACCCTGAAGGACGGCCGCGCCCTGGCCGGCAGCCGCCGCTATCGTCAGGCCCTGGACGCGGCGCCGGCTTGATCGGCGCGGAGCCGGCGACTAGAAGCTTCCTCCTTCGCGACGCGCGCCGCCCTAGCTCAGTTGGTTAGAGCGCCAGATTGTGGCTCTGGAGGTCTCCCGTTCGATCCGGGAGGGCGGTACCATCGCGAAAAGCCTTGTAGATCAAGACCCTGATCAAGCCGCCCCGCTTTCGTTCGCGGCCTCGGTTTTACACCGATTTTCCACTTCGTTTTTCACCAGCCCGTTCGAACTGTGTTCGCGGAGCGCCGCGATCTTCGCCGTGGCGTCATCGGCGAGCCGGATTTTGTCGGCCTGACGACGGTATTGCGCAAAGCTGGCGGGGCTTTTGTGGCCCATCAGAGCGGCGCCCTGCGCGTCGGTGCAGCCGGCGAGGGCGGCCTCCACGCCTCGGGTATGCCGCAGGCCGTGAAGGTCGTAGCGGTCGTGATCCAGCCTGCCCTCCTCGGCGAGATCGGAGACCAGCTTGCCGAGCTGAAGCGCCAGCCCATCGGGCGTGTACTGCGCTCCGGCGAGATTGTAGACGAGCGTCAGGCTCCGCACCGGCTGAACGCCCTTGCCGACCTTGCGGCCGCGTCTGGGCTCGACGGG
>DASPLZ010000123.1:0-3653 GCA_035627295.1 Phenylobacterium sp.
TCGCTACCCGGTCGCCCGGCAGCACGCCCAGATTCAGTAGCGCGTTGGAGAGCTTCTTGGCCCGCACGAAGATGTCGGCGTAGGTCGTGCGGACGATCGGCCCCTCGACCGAGCGGCTGACCACCTCGCGGCCCCCATGCCAGCGTTGGGCGTGTTCCAGGATGCGATCGACCGTCAGCGGCCAGTCCTGCATCAAGCCCAGCATCGTCGTTTCCTCACTCGATTGGTTTACGAAGTCTTAACGACGGTAGAATCGCCGCGTGGGCAAGGCAAACCGCCTCTCCCGCAGGGCGAAGGATGCGCGATGGCGGACGAGCACGGCCCCTGGGCGCCCCTGAGCGTCGGCGAGATGCAGGCGGTGATGGCGGGGTTTCCCGCCCCCTGGTGGACCGCCGGCGGCTGGGCGATCGACCTGGCCCTCGGGCGCCAGACCCGACCGCACGGCGACACCGACATCGCCGTGCTGCGCCGCGACCAACCGGCGCTCTTCGACCACCTGCGCGGCTGGGACGTGCAGATCGTCGTCAACGGGACCTTCGCGCCCTGGCGCGAGGGCGACTGGCTGGAGGGCGGTGAACGGTTCCAGTTCTGGGTCCGCCGCGACGCGGCCTCGCCCTGGGCCTTCGAGGTGCTGCTGGAGGAGACCGAGGGCGAGGACTGGATCTATCGCCGAAACCCAGCTGTGCGCCTGCCGCTCCACCACTTCGGCGCCCGCGATGCGGCCGGCGTCCCGCACGTGTCGCCGCCGGTCGCCCTGCTCTACAAGTCGAACCGCCTGACCGAGGCGCGCAACGCCGCCGACTTCGAGAGCGCCCTGCCCACGCTTGACGCCGCGGCCCGGCTCTGGCTCACCGGGGCCCTAGAGGCGATCGACCCCGGCCATCCGTGGATCCGGCGCCTCGCGGAGGACCGATGACCGCGCTCCCCAACCTGCTCACCTCGCTGCGGCTGGTGCTGGCGATGTTCATGTTCGTGGCCCTGGCCGCGGCGGCGGGCGGCCTGCCCTACGTCAGCGCGCGCCTGACGCCCGAGATGCAGTTCGGCCTGCAGCGCTGGGCCTTCTGGGCCTTCCTGATCGCCGCGATCACCGACTTCTTCGACGGCTGGCTGGCGAGGAAGCTGAACGCCACCACGGTCTGGGGCGCGATCCTCGACCCGATCGCCGACAAGGTGCTGGTCTGCGGCGCCATCCTCGGCCTGATGTCGCTGGGGCCGCAGCCGATGGTCGCCCTGCCCGCCGGCTTCATCCTCTTCCGCGAGTTCGCCGTCAGCGCGCTTCGCGAAGTCGGCGCCGACAAGGGGATCAAGCTGCCCGTCACCCTGCTCGCCAAGTGGAAGACCACCCTGCAGCTGCTGGCCCTGGCCGCCGAGCTGCTGGTCGCCTGCTGGGCCGCGTTCGCGCTGCCGGCCGACCCGGCGATCCTGGAGCCCGCCACCCACATCGCCCACGGCCTGCTCTGGCTGGCGGCCGCGGTGACCCTGATCACCGGCGCTCAGTACTGGGAAGCGGCGCACCGGGCGCTGAAAGGATAGGCCTAGCGTGGTTCGAGACGCGGCTCTCGAGCCGCCCTCACCATGACTAAGCTTGTGCTGAATTCGTCATCCTGAGGAGCGGCGAAGCCGCGTCTCGAAGGACGCACAGCCGCTCAGCTCATCGGATTGGGCGGCGGCGCGGGCTCGGGCAGGGGTATGAACTCGCCGTTGTCCAGGTCCGGCAGCTTCATCCGCCCAGCGCGCCAGTCGGCCTTGGCCTGCTCGATGCGGTCCTTGGACGAGGAGACAAAGTTCCACTCGATGAACCGCGGTCCTACGGGCTCGCCGCCCAGCAGCATGACGTGAGCCGGAGTGATGGCGGTGAGCAGCACCGGCTGGCCCGGCTGGAAGACCACCATCTTCCCCGGCCCGAACGCCTGGCCGCCGATGTCCACCTCGCCCTCGGCGATGTAGGCCGCGCGCTCCGGATACTCCGCCGGCAGCTGGCCGCGCGCGCCGGGCATCATCCGCCAGTGGACGTAGAACATCGGCGAGTGGGTCTTCACCTTGGCCTTCGCCCCGAAGGCCTCGCCGGCGATCAGCCGCGCCCAGAGACCGTCGTCGGATTCGTAGGTCGGCAGGTCGGCGGCCTTGTGGTTGGCGAAGGCCGGGTCGGTCTCCTCCATCTCCTCGGGCAAGGCCACCCAGGCCTGGATGCCGTGCATCTTGCCGCCGTGGGCGCGCAGGTCCTCGAAGCGCTCGGAGTGGGTGATGCCGGACCCGGCGGTCATCCAGTTGACCTCGCCCGGCTCGATCACCTGCTCGACGCCCAGGCTGTCGCGGTGGGTGATGGCGCCGTTGAAAAGATAGGTCACCGTCGAGAGCCCGATGTGCGGATGCGGCCGCACGTCGACGGTGCGCGGGAAGCCCGGCTGGAACTCCACCGGCCCCATGTGGTCGAAGAAGGTGAAGGGCCCGACCATCCGATGCTTGGCGTAGGGCAGGATGCGGCCCACCTCGAAGCCGCCGAGGTCCTTGCGCCGCTGGTCGATCACGAGCTCGATCATTTCTCTTCCGCCTTGCCGACCTTGAGGATTGAAATCCGCGCCGGGCCGACATCGGCCTTGCGCCCGCCGTCGTTCCCGAAGGCGCTCCACTGGCTGCGGGAGATGAACACGAAAAGCCCCTCGCGGACTATGCCGCCGGTCGGCTGATCGAGGTCGGGGCCGCCGGACGCCAGTTCCTCAACCTCGGTCACCCGCGTCCAGCCCGGATCGAAGGCGAGGCGCAGCACCTTGGCCGGCTCCCCGCCATTGTGAACGGCGAGGATCGCGCGCCCATGCCGCGTCAGTCCGTCGAGGCCCTTCAGCGCCCCGCCCTCGACGGCGGTCAGGGTCCTGCTGGCCAGGTCGATGCGATGCAGGCCCGTGCCGTAGTTGGCGACGATCAGCCCCTTGCCGTCCGGCGTCGCCACCAGCCCCTGCGGCGACTTCAGCGGCGCGCCGGAGGCCAGCACCGTGAGGGCTTCCTCATCGGGCCTCAGCCGGTAGACCGCCGCCCCCAGGGGGTTGGACACATAGACCGTCCCGTCCGGCCCGACGGCGACATCGCCCAGCCGCGGCGCGGGGCCGGCGTCGGGCGCAGGGTAGCGAGCCAGGATCCTGCGGCTGGAAAGGTCGATCTTCAGCAGTTCGGAGACCCGGCGGTCGACCTCGGTCACGCCGGCGGTCTGCGCCGCGCCCGCCGAGGCCGCCCAGAGCACGCCCCGTTCGGGATCGGCCGCGAGGCCGAAGACCCCCAGGACGTCTTCGGAGGTCAGCCAGCGCCTGGGCGTCCCCGAACGGTCCAGTTCGAAGATGCCCCGGCCGTGGACGGCGCTGACCAGCAGGCCGCCCGGTATGGGCGCCAGGGACTCGATCAGCAGCGGGCCTTTAAGTTCGGCGGCGGTGATGATCTCTCCCGCGGCCTGCGGCGCGGCGGGCGGAGCGGCCAGGAGCGCCAGGGCGAGCCCCAGCGCGCGCCCCTAGGCGTGCGAACTGACATAGGGGCTGACGAGGCCCAGCGGCGCGGCGGTCGAGTTCTTGACCGAGCGGATGACGATGCGGCTTTCAATATTGGACACCAACCCCAGCGACAGGATCCGATCGCGCAGGAATTGGTCGAAAGTGTGCATGTCGCGG
>DASPLZ010000124.1:0-10673 GCA_035627295.1 Phenylobacterium sp.
GCCACCCAGCCGGGGCTGATCTGGGGTAACAAGGAGTTCAAGCACCACTCCCGCGAAGGCGGCGGCGTCCTCTTCTTCAACCGCGAGGGCGACGAAGTCGGCGGCATGAGCTTCGACGGCGGCAAGACCGCCGACGGCTGGCGCGCCGGCGGCGGCATCATGTTCGACCAGTACAAGCAGGACCAGACGGTCGGCCTCACCTATTCGGACCGCAACGGCCAGCGCCAGGCCGGCCTGCGCGTCTGGGACCGGCCGGAGTGGAACATGGGCGAACTCCTGCCGCTCAGCGACAAGGCCGCCCGCGCCACGACCGACGCCGAGAAACAGGCCATCCGCCAGGAGATGATGGCCTTCGCCCAGAGCAAGGGCGATCTCGGCGGCGAGCGCCTGTTCGCCGGCAAGAGCCTGGAGGACTCCGTCGTTCGCCTGAATGACAAGCAGGGCCGCCCACGGCTGGTGATGAAGGTCGACGGCAAGGGTCAGCCGAGCATCGAATTCCTCGACGCCGAGGGCAAGGTGACCCGGCGGGTCACCGAACTGACAGGATGAAAACTGCCCAATACTTGGGCTTGACGCAGCGTCACACCCTGAAATCCGGCGTCCCTGGGTTGAATCTTCGACGCTACACTGTGTCGCGGACGAATCTTTCTTGACGATCCGGCGACAGCGGGCGGAAGCTTCGCCTATGGAACGGCGGGAGCGGGCGGTCTGGATGGCGCGGGAGGTGCTCCCGCACGAACCCGACGTGCGCCGCTGGCTCTCCAAGCGCGTGCGGGGCCTGACCGGCCTGGAGCTGGAGGACGCGGTCCAGGAATCCTACGCCCGGCTCTGCACGGTCGATCCCAGCCGCATCGTCGACGCCCGCGCCTATTTCTTCGTCACCGCCCGCCATGTGGTCGGAGAGGTGCTGCGCCGCTCGCGGATCGTCTCCATCGAGACAGTGGCGGATATCGAGACGCTGAACATCGTGGACGGCGGAGCCAATCCCGAGCGTTCGCTTTCCGGTCGGGAAGAGATCGAGCGGTTGCGGCGCGCATTGGAGAAACTGCCGCCCAAGTGTCGTCGAGCCTTCGAGCTGCGCAAGTTCGAGGAGCTCTCGCAGAAGCAGATCGCGCAGCGCATGGGCGTTGCCGAAAGCACTGTAGAGAAGCACCTTTCGAAAGCGCTCAGGCTGGTCATGGACGAGATGCGGCGCGGCGAAGAGGCCCCGAAGGCCACCGTGGTGAGTTTGCATGGCAGGCGCCAGAAGGAGCAATGAGGTCGACCAGGCCGCCGCCCAGTGGGCGATGCGCCTCGACCGCGGCTCCCTGACCGATCGAGAACAGGCCGAACTGGACGCCTGGCTGGCGGCCGACACCCGGCATGTGGGCGCTCTGGCGCGCGCGGAAGCGATCTGGACCGACCTCGACCGCGTGGTCGCCCTCGACCGGACGGCGGCGCGGGCCAGGCCCAGGTCGCGTTTCGCCTGGCGCGGCTGGCGTTTGGCGGCGAGCCTGGTGGTGACGCTGAGCGCCGCCGGCATGGGCGCGGCCTTCGCTTATGACCGGCTGGACGGCCGCGTCGCCACCGAGGTCGGCGAGGTGCGCCACATCGCCCTCGACGACGGCTCGACCATGATCCTCGACACCGACAGCGTCGCCCAGGTGCGCTATCGGGGCGGCAGGCGCGAGGTGGTGCTGCGCCGCGGCGGCGCGGCCTTCCAGGTCGCCGCCGGCGATCCCCGGCCCTTCCAGGTCGCGGCGCGCGACCTCGACGTAGCCGGCGCCGAAGGAAGCTTCGCCGTCGGACTGCGCCAGGGAGCGGTGGCCGTGGACGTCACCCAAGGCTCGGTGAAGGTCGCCCGCGACGGCCGCGAGACCTGCACCCTGGCCAAGGGCCTGCGCCTGGCCGCGGCGCCGGAAGCGCCGCTGCGGCCGGTCGCCGTCGATCCGGCCGAGACCGAACGGCGGCTCGCCTGGCGCAAGGGCGTGCTGATGTTCGACGGCGAGCGCCTGGGCGTCGCCGTGGCCGAGCTCAACCGCTATTCGAAGACGCCGGTGGTCATCGAGGATCCGGCCCTGGCCGACCGCGCCTTCGTCGGCGTCTTCCGGGTCGGCGACACCCGAAGCTTCGCCCGCGCGGCCGCCTCGGCCTTCGACGCGCGCATCGAACAGGGCGTTCGCGAAATCCGCCTGGCCGCGCGCTGAAACCGTCGTTCCGCCGCGGATGGCGGAAAGTGACAGTTCCTTCATCGAACCTTGCGCGGGTCTTTCAGGCCCGCCTACGGGGCGAGGACAATAATCATGAACCTGGGGATCCTGTCTCCGCGGCCGGCGCGCCGCACCTTCTGGCTGGCGGGCGCGGCGATGGCCGCGGCGCTCTCCGCCACGCCGGCGCTGGCCCAGGAGGCCCGCGCCTACGACATTCCGGCGCAGTCGGCTTCCGAGGGCATCCGCACCCTGGCCCGCGACTCCGGCCTCCAGGTGATCGCCCCGTCCGAGGACGTGGCGGGCGTGCGCACCAACGCGGTGCGCGGCGACTACGAGCCAGTGGCGGCGCTGCGCGCCATGCTGGCCGGCACGGGCCTGCAGGTGGTCGAGACCGGCCCCGGCACGGTCACGGTCCGCCGGGCCGCCGGCGCCGTGGTCGCCGGCAGCGAGGACACCGAGCTCTCTGGCGTCGAGGTCACCGGCTCGCGCATCGAGCGCGCCGGGTTCGACACCCTGCAGGCCGCCACCGTGGTCTCGGGCGAGACCATCGAGAAGCGCGGCTACACCAACGTCCTCGACGCCCTGCAGGACACCCCCGGCTTCGGCGCGCCCGGCAACAGCCCGCTGCAGACCAGCCAGGGGTTCCAGTCTCTGGGCCAGAGCTTCGCCAACTTCTTCGGCCTCGGCTCGCAGCGCACCCTGACCCTGGTCAACGGCCGGCGCTTCGTGTCCGGCAACACGGTCTCCGGCTCGCAGAACTCCGGCCAGCTGGGCGCCCAGGTGGACCTCAACTCGATCCCCACCGGCCTCGTCGAACGGGTCGAGACGGTCGCCATCGGCGGCGCCCCGGTCTACGGCTCGGACGCCATCGCCGGCACGGTCAACATCATCCTGAAGGACGACTTCGAGGGGCTCGAGGCCTCCGCCCAGTACGGAAACACCGAAGAGGGCGACGTGCAGAGCTACAATCTGCGCGTCCTGATGGGCGGCAACTTCGCCGACGGCCGGGGCAACGCGACGCTCAGCGCCGAATACACCGAGACCGAAGGCCTGATCTTCGACGACCGCCTGCGCACCTTCGGCCGCAGCATTCCCTCGGGCAACACCAACCCCAGCGACGGCATCTCCTCGACGATGTACGTGCCGGACCTGCGCTACGCCGGCGTGAACGAAGGCGGCGTGCCGATCCGGGTCGGCACCGCCCTCGGCTACCTGACCAACGCCGCCGGGCAGCCGTTGCAGTTCGACGCCAACGGCGAACTGGTTCCCTTCGACGTCGGCGGATCGTTCTTCAACTCGGCCGCCCGCGGCCAGCAGATCGGCGGCGACGGCCTCAACACCGGCCGGCTGACAAGCCTGCTCACGGGCAGCCAGCGCTACATGCTGAACGCCAACGCCCGCTACGACCTGAGCGATCAGGTGCGCGCGTTCATCGAGGCGTCCTACGCCAACTCCTGGGCCGACGGCGAAGCGGCCGGAGGGCTCTTCCAGGCCGCCGCCAGCGTGCTGGGCGGTCCGAACATCGTGGTGCAGGCCAGCAACCCCTTCCTCAGCGACGCCACCCGCGCGATCCTGGCCGCCAACGGCGTCACCAGCTTCCGCCTGAACCGCACCCTGCACGACGTCAACGAGCGCAAGCCGGCCACCAACGAGGTGGAGACCTACCGCTTCGTCGGCGGCTTCATGGGGGAGGTCGAGGTCTTCGGCCGCCCCTGGAAGTGGGACATCGCCTACAACTACGGGCGCAGCCAGGGCCGCACGGGCGTCAACGTCATCGACCCCACCCGCTTCGCCGCCGCCCTCGACGTGACGCGCAACGCCGCCGGTGAGATCGTCTGCGTCTCCGGCGGGACCTGCGTGCCGCTGAACCTCTTCGGCTACGACCGCTTTTCCGACGCGGCGGCGGCCTATGTGGTCGATCGCGGCCAGGGGGTGAGCACCAACACCCAGTCGGTGGTGACCGCCAACATCGCCGGCCACCTGCCCTTCGGCATCGCCGACGACATCGCTTTCAACGTCGGCGCCGAACGGCGCCACGAAAGCGGCGAGTTCGTCGCCGACGCCACCCTGAAGCGCGGCATCGCGATCCTGCTTGGCGCCGGCTCTGGCGCGGCCACGGCGGCAGCGGACGTCGAGGGCGACTTCACCACCCACGAAGTCTACGGCGAGACCATCGTCCCGCTGGTGACCGACGAATGGAACTGGCCGGTGGTCAAGTCGGCCCAGTTCGAGGGCGCCATCCGCTATGTCGACCACTCGTTGACCGGCGGCGACATCACCTGGTCGGCCGGCGGGCGCATCGAGCCGCGCCTACCTGGCTGGGGCGACGGCCTGACCGTCCGCGGGGTCTTCACCCACGCCATCCGCTCGCCGGCGGTGACCGAGCTCTTCCTGGGCACGGTCGGCATCGCCTCGCAGGGCAACGACGTGTGCAGCGCCGTGGCCTACAACACCGGAACCAATCCGGCGGTGCGCGCGGCCAACTGCACGGCGGCGCTCGCGGCCCTGGGCGCCGGCGCGCCGCAGAACTTCGTGCCGACCACCAACGTCAATTCGGTGCTGGGCACCCGCTCGGGGAACCAGGACCTGGAGAACGAGACGGCCGACTCCTGGTCGATCGGCCTGGTCTACCAGCCGACCGCCCTGCCCGGCTTCCGCGCCTCGCTGGACTACAGCCGCATCGCCATCGACGACGTGATCTCCAACTTGTCGTTCGGTCAGCTGCAGGCCGCCTGCTACGACAGCGCCAGCTTCCCCAACGAGCCGGCCTGCGACACCTTCCGGCGGATGACCGCCGAGGAGGCGGCCGCGTCTCGCGCCGCGGGGGTCAACCGGGTGACCGGCGACCTCGCCAACGGCTTTCAGAGCGGCTTCGTCAACGCCGCCTCGCGCCGCTTCCGCGGCTGGCTGGGCTCGGCGGAATACCGCTTCGAGGTCGGCGACCTGGTCTCGGCCTGGCAGGACGCCGGGGCCCTGCGGCTGCGGCTGTCCGCCTTCTACCTGGAGCGCGACAACTCTGTGACCCTGCCCGGCACGCCGGTCAGCAAGTCCGCCGGCCTCTACGGCTCGCCCCGTTGGACCCTCAACGGCACGGTCGGGTATTCCTGGAACAGGTGGGACATCGACGTGCAGACCAACTGGGTCTCCGAGACCCTGGTGTCGCGCGTCCTGACCCTCGAGCAGACCCCCTTCTTGAAGTTCCCCAGCGCCACGCGGGTGAACGCCACCATTGGCTATCAGGTGCTCGACAACCTGCGAGCCCAATTGGCGGTGACCAACCTCTTCGACGCCGATGTGCCGTACGAGGCCGAGGCGCTGGGCGCGATCGGCGTGCACGACCCGATCGGCCGGCGCTACACCTTCCGGCTGACCGCCACCTTCTAGTTCCGGCGGCCGCCCTCGGGCGGCCGCTCCTTTCCGCGGAGGCCGCGCGATGCCGTTTCAGTTCCTGAGCCTCCCGCTCCTCGCGGGCGCCGCGGCCCTGGCCCTCGCCGGGGCCGCTTCCGCCGAGGTCAAGCGCTACACCATCGAGCAGTTGCTCAAGGTCGACGGTTTCGGCGGGCTCTCCTTCTCGCCGGACAATTCCAAGATCGCCGTCTCCAGCAAGAAGACCGGCATCTCCAACATCTACGTCATGCCGATAGCCGGCGGCCCGCTGACCCCGCTCACCCGGTCGACCAAGGAGAGCA
Source organism: Phenylobacterium sp. (assembly GCA_035627295.1). GTDB lineage: Bacteria > Pseudomonadota > Alphaproteobacteria > Caulobacterales > Caulobacteraceae > Phenylobacterium. Next base: position 5,879 of record DASPLZ010000124.1, read on the forward strand.
TCGGCCTCATCGGCTACTTCCCGCGCGACGAGCGGCTGCTCTATGCCTCCGACCAGGGCGGCAACGAACTCGCCCACATCTACGCCCGCGAGACCGACGGCCAGGTGCGCGACACCACGCCGTGCGAACGCTGCGTCGCCCGCTTCGTCGACTGGGCGGAGGACGGCCAGTCCTTCTTCGTGATGACCAACGAGCGCAACCCGCGCTTCTTCGACCTCTACGAGGTCGCGGCGAAGGACTACGCGCGCAGGCTGATCTTCACCAACGACCTGGCCTACCAGGTCCGCGCGGTCAGCCCCGACCGCCGCTACGTGGCCCTGAGCCGCATCCTCGACAACGCCTCGACGCCGACCTACGTCTTCGACACCAAGGACCAGAAGGTCCGGCAGGTCACGCCCGACAAGCCGGGCATCTCGTCCATGCCGCACGCCTTCGCGCCCGAAGGCCATGTGCTCTTCTACACCACCGACGAGGGCCGGGAGTTCAAGGCCCTGGTGCGCGAGGACCTGGCCACCGGCAAGCGCGAGACGGTGCTGGCGCCCGAGTGGGACGTGCAGGCCGCCGGTTTCACCCGCGACGGCCGCTACCTGCTGGTCAGCGTCAACGACGACGCCCGCAGCAAGCCCCACGTGCTCGACGCCAAGACCCTGAAGCCCGTGGACGTCGGCGACCTGGCGGCCAAGGGCAACGCCGGGGTGATCTTCGCCAACGACGCGCCGTTGGCGCTGGTGGTGCGCTCGGACGGCTCGACGCCGGGCGAGGTCTTCCTGCGCGACCTGAAGACCAAGACCGACAAGCGCCTGCTCTCGCCCATGCCGGCCGACGTGGCCCAGACCGACCTGGTCGCCGGCGAAGTGGTGCGCTTTTCCTCCTACGACGGGGTGAAGGTGCCGGGCATCCTCTACGTCCCAAAGGATGCGAGGAAGGGCGACAAACGCCCGGCGGTGATCCACGTCCACGGCGGGCCGGGCGACGAGAGCCGCATCGGCTATCGCCCGCAGGTGCAGTACCTGGTGAACCACGGCTACGTGGTGTTTGAGATCAACAACCGAGGCTCGTCCGGCTCGGGCAAGAGCTTCTACCACATGGACGACCGCCGGCACGGCGACGCCGACCTTGACGACGTGGTTGCCGCCAAGAAGATGCTGGTCGAGACCGGCGTGGTGGACGGCGAGAAGATCGCCATCTCCGGTCAGAGCTACGGCGGCTACATGGTGCTGGCCGCCCTCACCTTCCGGCCGGAAGCCTTCGCGGCGGGGATCGACCTCTACGGCGTCTCCAACTGGCCGCGCCTCTTGAAGGCCACCCCGCCCTGGTGGGAGGACCTGCGCAAGCTGCTCTTCACCGAAATGGGCGACCCGGAGAAGGACGCGGCCTATCTGGAGCGCATTTCGCCCTTCTACCACGCCGAGAACATCAAGCGCCCGCTACTGGTGCTGCAGGGCGCCAACGACCCGCGCGTGCTGCCGCAGGAGTCCGAGGACATCGTCGCCAAGGTGAAGGCGAACGGCGTGCCGGTGGAGTACATCGTCTTCCCCGACGAGGGCCACGGCTTCCGCAAGAGCGCCAACCAGGTGGTGGCCTACACCGCGATGAAGGCCTTCCTCGACAAGCACCTGGGCGTCGCGACTGAGACCGCCCAGGCTGAAGACCCGATGGCGCTGGGCCGCTGATGCTCTCGCGCCGCCAGCTGATCGCCACCGCCGCCGCCCTCGCCGCCGCGCCGCGCGCCCATGCGCAGGGCTCTGAGACCGAGCGTCTCAACGCCTTCTTCGAGGAGATCTACGACCGCCAGATCGCCCGCTCGCCGGGAATGCAGTCAGGCCTCGGCCTGAAGATGCGCCAGGGGGAATGGGACGACGTTTCCGAGGCTCGCCGGCTGGAGAACGCCGAGCTCACCCGCGGCGACCTCGAACGCCTGAAGGGCTTCGACTTCGAAGCCCTGGAGCCGGAGGCCAAGCTGAGCTACCGGCTCTTCGAGGCCGACGGCCGCGAAAGCCTGGAGATGCTGCGCTGGCGAGACCATCGCTACCCGGTCTGCCAGATGCGCGGTCCGCAGCGGAGTATCCCGCAGACCCTGATCAACAACCATCCCATCGCCGACGAAAAGGACGCCGCCGCCTACATTCAGCGCCTCAATGGCGTGAAGCCCTACCTGGAGCAGGTGGTGGTCGGCCTCCGCCGCCAGGAGGCCAAGGGGATCAAGCCGCCGCGCTTCTCCTACCCGCTGGTGATCGGCAACTGCCAGGCGTTGATCACCGGCGCGCCGTTCGGCGAGGGCCCGGACTGCGCCATGCTGGCCGACTTCAAGGCCAAGGTCGTGGCGGCCAGGCTGCCCGATCAGGGCGAATGGGTGCGCCGCGCCGAGACGGCCCTGCAGGGCGGCTTCAAGCCCGGCTTCGAGCACCTGATCGCCTATCTGCGCGAAGCCGAGGCGACCGCCACCGACGACGCCGGCGTCTGGAAGCTGCCGGACGGGGACGCCTACTACCGCGCCATGCTGAAGTCGGAGACGACGCTGGACGTCTCTCCCGACGAGGTCCACGCCATCGGCCTCAAGGAAGTCGCCCGCATCCACGGCGAGATGACCGCGTTGAAAGACAAGACGGGATTCAAAGGCGACCTTGCGGCCTTCTTCGAGTTCCTGAAGACCGACGACCGCTTCTACTACCCCAACACCGACCAGGGTCGGGCCGACTACCTCGCCGCCTGCGAGGCGGTGCTGGCCGAGATCAACGGCCGCCTCGGCGAGATCATGAACCGCAAGCCCAAGGCGACCATGGTGGTGAAGCGGGTCGAGGCCTGGCTGGAGAAGTCGGCGGCCACCGCCGGCTATTTCTCGCCCTCGGCGGACGGGACCCGGCCGGGGATCGTCTACATCAACCTGCGCGACATGCGGAACCTCGGCAAGTACGAGATCAGCGCCCTGCTGTACCACGAGGGCGTGCCCGGCCATCACCTGGAGAACGCCATCTCGCAGGAGCTGACGGGATTGCCGCGCTTCCGCACCTTCGGGGGCTACACCGCCTATTCGGAGGGCTGGGGCCTCTACGCCGAGCAGCTGCCCAAGGACATCGGCCTCTACCAGGACCCCTACCAGGACTTCGGCCGCCTCTCCTCGGAGCTGATGCGCGCCGGCCGCCTGGTCGCCGACACGGGCCTCCACGCCAAGCGCTGGACCCGCGAGCAGACCATCGCGTGGCTGGATGCGAACACCCCGGTCACCCACGCCGACAACGTCACCGCCACCCAGCGCTACGCCGTCACCCCCGGCCAGGCCTGCGCCTATGCGCTCGGCCGCATGACCATGCTGCGCCTGCGGGCCAAGGCCCAATCCGAACTCGGGGCGCGCTTCGACCTGCGCGACTTCCACGACGCCGTCCTCGGCCACGGCCCGGTGCCGATGCCCATCCTCGAAGAGAACATCACCGCCTGGATCGCGGAGCAGCAGCGTGCATAGAACCTTCCCCCAGGATGGGGGAAGTGGCCTGAGGCGCGCAGCGACGAAGGCCGATGGGGGAGGTGAATCCGGATCCCATCTCAAACTTCCCCCCTCGACCCTCGGCTTCGCCTTCGGGCCACTTCCCCCGTGCCGGGGGAAGGTTGGAGCGCCTGGATCGCGGAGCAGCAGCGTGCGTAGCCCTCAAAGTGTCATCCCAGGCGGCCCGCAGGGCCGATCCGGGACCCAGGGCCGCACGCACTGCAGAACCCCCTGGGTCCCGGCTCTCCGCTTCGCTGCGGCCGGGATGACACGAATGAGCAGTTCGGTGACCGAATGAGCCTGCAAATCACCCGCCGCGCCTTCGCGGCCTCCGCCCTCGCCCTGGCGACGCCGCTGCCCGCCCTGGCCCAGGCCAGCGAGACCGACCGGCTCAACGCCTTCTTCGAGGAGGTCTACCAGCGCAACCTGAAGCGCAGCCCGATCGCCCAGTCCCGCCGCGGCCTGAAGACCGACAACGACAAGTGGGACGACATCGGCGAGGCGCGCCAGCAGGAGAGCCTGCGCCTGACCAAGGGCGACCTTGAGCGCCTGAGGACCTTCGACACCAGCAAGCTCGATCCGCAGGCCAGGCTCAGCTACCGCCTCTTCGAGCGGGGCGCCGTCACCTCGATCGACGGCTTCAAGTGGCGCCGCCATGACTACCTGATCACCCAGATGGGCGGCCTGCACCGTCGGGTGGCGACGGTCTTGCTCTCCAACCACCAGGTCGACGAGGCCAGGGACGCCGAGGCCTACGTCAAGCGCCTGCACGGCGTGAAGCCGCTGATGGCCGCCCTGGTCGGCGAGCTGGAGAAACAGGAAGCGGCCGGCGTGAAGCCGCCGAAGTTCGTCTACGACCTCACGGTCTACGAGGCCCAGAACCTGATCACCGGCGCGCCGTTCGAGGCCGGCGCCGACAGCCCCGTCTGGGCCGACTTCAAGGCCAAGGTCGGCAAGCTCACCATCCCGGAGGCGCAGAAGGCGGCGCTGGTCGCCCAGGGCGAGGCGGGGATGAAGGAGGGCTTCGGCCCCGGCTATCGCCAGCTGATCGCCCACCTGAAGGCCGCCCAGGCGACCGCCGGCGAGGACGACGGCGTCTGGCACGTCCCCGAGGGCGAGGCCTACTACCGCTTCCAGCTGGAGCAGTACACGACCCTGCCGCTGACCGCCGAGCAGATCCACGAGACCGGCCTGAAGGAGGTCGCCCGCATCCACGAGGAGATGCGCGGGATCATGCGCCAGGTCGGCTTCACCGGCTCGCTGCAGGACTTCTTCGCCTTCGTGCGCACCGACCAGCAGTTCTACTATCCGGAC
>DASPLZ010000125.1:0-5694 GCA_035627295.1 Phenylobacterium sp.
GCCCGCGCCGCCCCGCCGGCGAGCACCGTCGCGAGCCCCAAAGCCCCTATCGCCCAACGCATGTCGATTCCCTTCCGTCGCAGCCCAGCCTAGGGTCGCGCGCCATGAAGGCAACGACGGACGGCGGACGGATCTGGCTGGCGCTGGCGGCCCTGAGCGGTCTTGCCGCGGTGGGCTTCGGCGCGTTCGGCGCACACGGCGTGGCCGATCCCAAGGCCAAGGACTGGCTGGCCACGGGCGCGCACTACCAGCTGGTCCATGCGGTCGCGGCGATCGCAGCCGCCTTGCTGCAGGCCCAAGGCCGGCGCACGCTGGGCGCGGCGCCGGCCTTCGTGATCGGCGCGGCGATCTTCGCTGGAACGCTCTACGCCATGGCGCTGGGCGGGCCGCGCATCCTCGGGGCGGTGACGCCCGTCGGCGGCGTTGCGATGATGCTGGGCTGGCTGCTGCTGGCGATCGGCGCGCTGCGCCGCTAGGCCTTGCGCAGGGCGAGCAGCCGCAGGGCCAGCTGCGAACCGATCAGGCAGACGAGGATGGTCAGGGCCATCGGCCGCGCCGTGCCGTCATGGAAGGTTCCCGAAACCCAGGCCGCCAGGGCCCCCGCCGCGAACGAGCCGCTGCCGGTGAGCGCCGAGACCGAGCCCGCCCGCTTGGGATCGACGCTGAGCGCGCCCGCCTGGGCGTTGCCCTGCATGAAGCCGTAGCTGGTCAGGACGAGGAAGATCAGCGGCAGGATCACGAACGGTCCCTGGCCGGCGAAAGCGGCGACGGTCAGGAGAACGCCGAAGAGCGCCGCGCTGAGGCTGGCGGCCGACAGCACCTGGTCCGGCGTGCGGCGCACCAGCAGGTAGCGGTTCACCTGGCTGGCCATGATCACCCCGAAGGCGTTGAAGCCGAACACCCAGCCGAACTGGCTGGGCGGCACCTTGTAGAGGCCGATGATCAGCTCCGGCGAGGAGGAGATGTAGGTGAAGAGCACCGCCCCGTTCAGCGCCCCGGCGATGGCGTAGCCCATCAGCTTCGGCTGCTGCAGGAGCGCCATGAAGGCGCCGATGGGCGTCTCCGAGCGGGCCTGGGCGGCGGTCTCCTCCGAGCGGCTTTCGCGCAGGAAGAGGTAGGCCGCCACGCCGGTGGCGAGGCCGAAGGCGGCCAGGAACCAGAAGATCGCCCGCCAGCCGGCCAACGCCATGATGTAGCCGCCCGTGAGCGGGGCGAGGATGGGCGCAAGGCCCATGATCAGCGTCATCAGCGAGAGCGTGCGGGCGGTCTCGGTGTGGTCGAATCGGTCGCGGATCACCGCGCGGGCCACCACGCCGCCGGCGCAGCCCCCAAGGGCCTGGATGAAGCGGGCGCCGATCAGGAAATCCGGCGAGGTCGCCAGGGCGCAGGCCACGCTGGCCAGCACGAAGACCCCGACGCCGAAGAAGATCGGCATGCGCCGGCCGAAACGGTCGGAGGCCGGGCCGTAGATCAGCTGGCCGATGGCCATGCCGGCGAGGAAGGCCGCCAGGGTCGCCTGGGTCTGGCTGGCGCTGGCCTTCAGGTCCGCGCCGATGGCCGGCAGGCTGGGCAGGTACATGTCGATGCCCATGGGCGCAAAGCCCGTGAGCGCGCCGAGCAGGATGACCAGGCCCCAGGGCGTGCGAGTCTTCGGTGCGGCGGGCGCGGTCATCGGCGGGGTTTGAAGCACAGCCGTGCGCGCGGCGGAAGCCGCCGGCCAGGGTTCCGCAGGGTCGCGCTTGCGCCGCGCGCGCCTTCGGCCAAGGGTGGCGGTCGCCAAACCGGGGAGGCCGAGCCAGTGTCCGCCATGCAAGACCTGATGCCGCCGCAGAAGCGGGCCAGCGTGAACGGCGTCGAGCTGGCCTACTACGAGGTCGGGCCGCGCGAAGGCGTGCCGGTGGTGTTCTGCCACGGCTTCCCGGAACTGGCCTTCTCCTGGCGCCACCAGCTGAAGGCGTTCGAGGCGGCCGGCCGCTGGGCCATCGCGGTGGACCAGCGCGGCTACGGCGGCTCTTCGCGTCCCGAGGCGGTGGCGGAATACGACATCGAGCATCTGACCGGCGACCTCGCCGCCCTCCTCGACCACCTCGGGATCGAGAAGGCGATCTTCTGCGGCCACGACTGGGGCGGGATCGTCGTCTGGCAGATGCCGCTCTGGCGGCCGGAGAAGACAGCCGGCGTGATCGGCCTCAACACGCCCTTCATGCCCCGCGCGCCGGCCGACCCCATCGCCATCATGCGCGCCCGCTTCGGCGAGCAGATGTACATCGTCCATTTCCAGAAGCCCGGCGAGGCCGACGCGGTGCTGAACGCGAACGCCCGCAAGGCGATGGACTTCTTCATGCGCCGTCCGGCGGCGGGAACCGAGGTCGCTTCCGGCATCGGCGGCGGCGAGGACGAGCAGAACACCTTCCCGCTGATCGAGATCCTGAAGCTCTACGATCCGGCGTTCGACGAGCGGGAGTTCTTCCTGACCGACGACGAGTTCGAGGCCTTCGTCGAGACCTTCGAGCGCACCGGCTTCACTGGCGGGATCAACTGGTACCGCAACTTCACCCGCAACTGGGAGATCTCGGAGGGCAAGCCTGCCCGCATCGAGGGGATCCCCTGCCTGATGGTGATGGCCGAGAAGGACGCCGTCCTGCCGCCCGCCGCCGCCGACGGCATGGAGGCCTATGTGGCCGACCTGGAGAAGGTGCTGGTCAAGGACAGCGGCCACTGGACCCAGCAGGAGCAGCCTGAGGCGGTAAACCGCATACTTCTCGACTGGCTAGACCGCCGGTTCCCGAAGTAGAAGCCCCTGATGGATCACAGCAATCTCTCCTCGGCCGCAGGTTCCGTGGCCGGCCGCCGCGGGCTTTTCGCCGAGGTCGAACCCTTCGCCTTCGGCTGGCTCAAGACCGGCGACGGGCACGAGGTCTATTACGAGCAGTGCGGCAATCCGAACGGCCGCGCCGCCATCGTGCTGCACGGCGGCCCCGGCGGGGCGACCAATCCGACCATGCGGCGGTTCTTCAACCCCGACAAATGGCGCACGGTGCTGTTCGACCAGCGCGGCTGCGGCAAGTCGCGCCCGCACGCCAGCCTTGAGAACAACACCACCTGGGACCTGGTGGCCGACATCGAGCGCATCCGCGAGCACCTGGGGATCGAGAAGTGGTGCGTCTTCGGCGGCTCCTGGGGCTCCACGCTCGCGCTGGCCTACGCGATTCTGCACCCCGAGCGGGTGGAGAGCCTGGTGCTGCGCGGCATCTTCCTGCTCACCCAGCGCGAGCTGCGCTGGTTCTACCAGGAAGGCGCCTCGGCGATGTTCCCGGACGCCTGGGCCCGCTATCTCGCGCCGATCCCGGAGGCCGAGCGCGGCGACCTGATGGCCGCCTACCACAAGCGCCTGACCGGGGCCGACCGCAAGGCGCAGGAGGCCTGCGCCGCCGCCTGGAGCCAGTGGGAGGGCGACACCATCTCCCTGCGCGGGCCGGACGCGCGGCCCTCGAAGTTCAACGAGATCGACTTCACCATCGCCTTCGCCCGGATCGAGTGCCACTACTTCGTCAACGGCGGCTTCCTGCCCCACGACGGCTGGCTTCTGGAGCAGGCGCCGAAGCTGCGCCACATCCCCACCTGGATCGTGCAGGGCCGCTTCGACGTGGTGACGCCCCTGGAGACCGCCTGGGCGCTGAAGCAGGCCATGCCGGACGCCCACTTCGAGATCGTCTGGGACGCGGGGCATGCGTCCACCGAACCTGGCGTCATCGACGGCCTGGTGCGGGCGACGGAGAAGGCGCTGAAGATCTAGCTCCCGGGGTCATCCCGGCCGCCGCGAAGCGGAGAGCCGGGACCCGGGCGGTTCAGCAGTGTGTAGACCCTGAGTCCCGGATCGGCCTTGCAGGCCGTCCGGGATGACACCTGGGTGAACTACGGGTCGACCCGCGCGGCCGCGTAGCCGCTCAGCACTTCGACGCCGTTCTGGTTGACGGTCTTCACCTCGAACTCGGCGACACCGTTCTCCACCGACTTCACCGTAGCGGTGGCGTCCAGCGTGTCGCCCGGGAACACCTGGCTGGTGAAGCGCACGCCGTACTTGGTGAGGCGCGCGTCGCCCACGTAGTCGGTTAGCATCTTGCCGGTCATGCCCATGGTCAGCATGCCGTGGGCGAAGACCGATGGATAGCCGGCCACCTTGGTGGTGAAGATCTCGTCGGTGTGCAGCGGGTTGTAGTCGCCGGAGGCGCCGGCGTACTGCACGATCTGGGTGCGGGTCAGGTCGTCGACCAGGCGGGCGGTGTGGACGTCGCCCACCTTCAGCTGGCTCGCTTTCAAGGGCATCGCTTTAAGCCTCCGTCTTCTGTTCGACCGGGCGCTCGGTGCGCACGCCCACGGAGCGGGCGGTGACCACCAGCTCGCCCTTCTGATTGCGGTATTCGGTGACGCTCTCGGAGAAGACCAGCTTGCCCGAGCGGCGGCCTTCCTTCTCCCAGGTCTTGCCGGGAGTGGTGGTCGCGGTCAGCACATCGCCGGCCCGCAGGGGCTGGTGGTATTCGTAGTGCTGCTCGGCGTGCAGGCCGCCGCCGCCGCCACCGCCGCCTCCCCCACCGCCGCCGCCCGAGCGCACCGCGCCGGTCGGGTTCTTGCCGGAGCCGAACCAGGGCTGGCCGATCTTGGGGCGCAGGCCGTAGTTGGGATCGAACTGGGCGGAGGCCTGCACGAAGGTCGGCGGAGCGATGATGCCGCCGGCCTCGGTGGCCTTGGCGGCCTCGGCGTCGGTGTAGACCGGGTTCTCGTCGCCGATCGAACGGGCGAACATCAGGATATGACTGGCTTCTATGGGAAATGTCTTGGCGGCCATGGTTTCCTCTGCCTTGGCGGCGCTTGAAATGAGCGCTCTCGAAGGCCGCCAAAGAGCGGGAGCGAGGGGCCGGCGTCAACCGTGACGTGGGGGGAAACGGCCTAGAACAGCGCGCCCTTGCCGCTGGTCACCTCGTTGTAGCGGTGCACGCGGGTCGACTGCACGAGGCCGAAGCCGATCATCACCGTCAGCATCACCGTGCCGCCGTAGCTGAGCAGCGGCATCGGAACGCCCACGACGGGCGCCAGGCCCATCACCATCGCCCCGTTGATCAGCACGTAGAGCGTGAAGGTCGCCGTCACCCCGGCGGCCGCCAGACGCGCGAAGTGGCTGTAGGCCAGAGCGGCGATGCGCAGGGCCATGAAGATCACCGCCGCATAGAGCAAGAGGATGGTCACGCAGCCGGCGAACCCGAACTCCTCGGCCAGGGTCGCGAAGATGAAGTCGGTGTGCTTCTCGGGCAGGAAGTTCAGCTGGCTCTGCGAGCCCAGCCCGTAACCCTTGCCGAGCAGGCCCCCGGAGCCCAGCGCGATCATCGACTGCATGATGTGATAGCCCGAGCCGGAGGGGTCGCTTTCCGGGTCCAGGAAGGTGGTCACCCGCTGGCGCTGGTAGTCGTGGAGCACGAACATCACGAAGGGCGGGATGGCGGCGACGGCCGCGCCGCCCAGGGCGAACACCACTTTCCAGGAGAGGCCGGCCAGGACCATGATCGCCGCGCCGGTGAGCGCGATGAGCATGGCCGTGCCGAGGTCCGGCTGGTGCGCCACCAGCAGCGTCGGAAGGCCGATGAGCGCCACTGGGATCAGGAGCTTCCACGACCATCGCGCCGTCTTGGCCGAGGCCCC
>DASPLZ010000126.1:0-2374 GCA_035627295.1 Phenylobacterium sp.
AAGGATAAGGCGGGCGAGTTTAGAGTTCGGTTCAGCTACAATGGAGAGACGTTGTTCTCCACTGAGGGGTACTCGACAAAGCAATCCGCCAAAAATGCGATTGAGGCTATTCGCCGAAACGTGGGCATCGCCAGCACAAACGACCTAGCCAATGACCAGGTCATTGAGAGAGGTGGAGTGGGATAGACGGCGGCGCTAGTGCACCGCCGCCCGCCCGATCTCCAGCCCGTCCGCCCCCGCGCCGACGCCGATCACCGCGCCGTCCTCCAGCTCGCCCGCCAGCAGCTTGCGGGCGATCGGGTCGACCAGCTCCTTCTGGATCACGCGCTTTAGGGGCCGCGCGCCGTAGACCGGGTCGTAGCCGCGTTCGGCCAGCCAGTGGGTGGCGGCCGCGTCCAGGGCGATGGCCATGCGGCGGTCGGCGAGCAGCTTTTCCACCCGCTCCAGCTGGATGCGGACGATGGCGTCCATGTCGGCCCGACCCAGGCGCCTGAAGAGGATGATCTCGTCGATCCGGTTGAGGAACTCGGGCCGGAAGTTCTGGCGCACCACGTCCATCACCAGGGGGCGGATGGACTCCACCTCCTCGGCCTCGGGCAGCTCGGCGATGTACTGGGCGCCCATGTTGGAGGTCATGATGATCAGGGTGTTGCGGAAGTCGACCGTGCGGCCCTGGCCGTCGGTGAGGCGCCCGTCGTCCAGCACCTGCAGCAGCACGTTGAAGACGTCCGGGTGGGCCTTCTCCACCTCGTCGAACAGGATCACCTGGTAGGGCCGGCGGCGCACGGCCTCGGTGAGCGCGCCGCCCTCGTCGTAGCCGACGTAGCCGGGGGGCGCGCCGATCATGCGGCTGACCGAGTGCTTCTCCATGTATTCGCTCATGTCCAGGCGCGTGACCGCCGCCTCGTCGTCGAAGAGGTATTCGGCCAGCGCCTTGGTGAGCTCGGTCTTGCCGACGCCGGTGGGGCCGAGGAAGAGGAAGGAGCCGATCGGGCGGTTCGGGTCCTTCAGCCCCGCTCTGGCCCTCCGCACGGCGTCGGAGACGGCGACCAGGGCCTCCTCCTGGCCGACCACGCGCTGGCGCAGGCCGTCTTCCATCTTCAGCAGCTTCTCGCGCTCGCCCTCCAGCATCTTTTCCACCGGCACGCCGGTCCAGCGGGAGACGACGGCGGCGATCTGTTCGGCGTCGACCACCTCGGGCGAGCTCGTCTGGCTCTCGCCGGCCTCGGCCTCGGCCAGGCGCTTTTCGAGGGCGGGGATCTCGCCGTACTGGATCTGGCCGGCCCTGGCGAAGTCGCCGGCCCGCTGGGCGGCGACGAGGTCGGCGCGCAGGCGGTCGAGGGCCTCTCTGGCCTGGGCGGCGGAGCCCATCTTGGCCTTCTCGGCCTGCCACTGGGCGGTCATGTCCTCGGACTGGGCCTCGAGGTCGGAAAGCTCGTCCTCCAGCTTCTCCAGGCGCGCCTTGGAGGCGGCGTCCGTCTCCTTGGAGAGGGCCTCGCGCTCGATCTTCAGCTGCACGACGCGGCGGTCGATCTCGTCCAGCGCCTCGGGCTTGGAATCCACCGCCATGCGCACGCGGCTGGCCGCCTCGTCCACCAGGTCGATGGCCTTGTCGGGCAGGAAGCGGTCGGTGATGTAGCGGTTGGAGAGGGTGGCGGCGGCGACGATGGCGGCGTCGGAGATGCGCACGCCGTGGTGCACCTCGTACTTCTCCTTCAGGCCGCGCAGGATGGAGACGGTGTCCTCCACCGTGGGTTCGCCGACGAAGACGGGCTGGAACCGGCGGGCCAGGGCCGCGTCCTTCTCCACGTGCTTCCTGTATTCGTCGAGAGTGGTGGCGCCCACGCAGTGCAGCTCGCCGCGGGCCAGGGCGGGCTTTAAGAGGTTCGAGGCGTCCATCGCCCCGTCGGTCTTCCCGGCGCCCACCAGGGTGTGCATCTCGTCGATGAAGAGGATGATCGAGCCTTCGGCGGCGGTGACCTCGTTCAGCACCGCCTTCAGCCGCTCCTCGAACTCGCCGCGGTATTTCGCGCCGGCGATCAGGCTGCCCATGTCGAGCGCCATCAGCTGCTTGTCCTTCAGGCTCTCGGGCACGTCGCCGGAGACGATGCGCAGCGCCAGGCCCTCGACGATGGCGGTCTTGCCGACGCCGGGCTCGCCGATGAGGACGGGGTTGTTCTTGGTGCGGCGGGCCAGCACCTGGATGGTACGGCGAATCTCCTCGTCGCGGCCGATGACGGGGTCGAGCTTCTGGTCGCGGGCGGCCTGGGTCAGGTCGCGGGCGTAGCGCTTCAGGGCGTCGTAGCCTTCCTCGGCGGAGGCGCTGTCGGCGGTCTTGCCCTTGCGCAGGTCGGAGGCGGCGGCCTCCAGGGCG
>DASPLZ010000127.1:0-2769 GCA_035627295.1 Phenylobacterium sp.
GAGATGCGCTGGGTGTCGGGGTTGATCTTGACGATCTGCACCTTGACGGTGTCGCCCACGGCCAGAACCTGGCTCGGGTGCGAGACGCGCTTCCAGCTCATGTCGGTGACGTGCAGCAGGCCGTCGATGCCGCCGAGGTCCACGAACGCGCCGTAGTCGGTGATGTTCTTGACCACGCCTTCGCGGACTTCACCCTCTTGCAGCTGGCCGACCAGCTCGGTGCGCTGTTCGGCGCGGGCTTCTTCCAGGATGGCGCGGCGCGACACGACGATGTTGCCGCGCGGACGGTCCATCTTGAGGATGGCGAAGGGCTGTTCCTTGCCCATCAGCGGGCCGACGTCGCGCACCGGGCGGATGTCGACCTGAGAGCCCGGCAGGAAGGCCGAGGCGCCGCCGAGGTCGACGGTGAAGCCGCCCTTCACGCGGCCGACGATGGCGCCCATCACCGGCTCGTTCAGCTCGAAGACACCTTCCAGGCGCGTCCAGGCCTCTTCGCGGCGGGCCTTCTCGCGGCTGATCACCGCTTCGCCCATGGCGTTCTCAAGGCGCTCGAGGAAGACTTCCACGGTGTCGCCGACCTTCAGGGTGGGCTTGCCGTTCTCGTCGACGCCGAATTCGCGCACCGACACGCGGCCTTCGGTCTTCAGGCCCACGTCGATGATCGCGAAGTCCTTCTCGATCCCGACCACCTTGCCGTGGACCACGCTGCCTTCCATGAAGTCGCGGCCGCCCAGGCTCTCGTCGAGCAGGGCGGAGAAGTCGTCGCGGGTGGGGTTGAGGCTCATATCGTCAGCCATACTGATCACTTGTCTCCAATGACGGCGGGCCCACGGGGCCATGGCGGCGCATCGCGGGACTCCCGGCGTCGGTTCGTTTGAGGTTGTCACCGTGGGCGCGGGGACCGCGCCCGAGCTCATCGCCCGCAGCCGTCAGAGGGAAAGGCGCGGTTGGATTAGCCTTGCCGGGAGCCTTCCCAGCGGGCGCGCGCCGCCTCGACGATGCGGCGGGCCGCATCGGCGGCCTCGTCTATAGTCATTTCGCTCGTATCCAGCAAGACGGCGTCCGCCGCGCGCACCAGCGGGGCGGCGTCGCGGCCGGAGTCGCGGGCGTCCCGCTTCCTGATGTCCGCCAGCACCTCCTCGAAGCTCACCGTCTCGCCCTGGCCCGCCAGCTGCCGCCGCCGCCGCTCGGCCCGCACTTCGGGCGAGGCGGTCACGAAGAGCTTGGCCGGGGCGTCCGGCGTGATCACCGTGCCGATGTCGCGCCCGTCCAGCACCGCGCCGCCGGGCTGGGCGGCGAAGTCGCGCTGGAACGCCAATAGCGCCTGGCGCACGGGCACGTGCACGCCCACCCGGCTCGCCGCTTCGCCCGCCCCACGGGTGCGGAAGGCCTCATCGCCGAGCACATCGGCCTTCAACCGCCGCGCCATCCGCGCGACCGCCTCGACGTCGTCGAGGTCGATCCCCTCGCGCTGCGAGAGCACGCCGACCGCGCGGTAGAGCAGGCCGGTGTCGAGATAGGGCAGGGCGTTCTCGCGAGCGAGGCCGCCCGCCACCGTCCCCTTGCCGGACGCGGCCGGCCCGTCGACGGCGATGACGAAGCCGCTCACGCCGCCTCGATCTCCGCCCCCAGCCCCCGCATCAGCTCGACGAAGCCCGGGAAGCTGGTGGCGATCATGCCGGGCTCGTCGACCTCCACCGGCTGGTCGGAGGCCAGGCCCAGGATCAGGTGCGACATGGCGATGCGGTGGTCGCCGTGGGTGGTCACCCGCGCGCGGCCGTTCACCGGGTGATTGCCGCGCGCCGAGCCGACGACGGTGAGCGCCTCGGGCTCTTCCTCGACCCCGACGCCGCAGGCGGAAAGGCCGGCCGACATCAGGGCGATGCGGTCGCTTTCCTTCACCCGCATCTCGCCGATGCCGCGCATGGCGGTCTGGCCCTCGGCGAAGGCGGCGGCGACGGCGAGCACCGGATATTCGTCGATCATCGCCGGGGCGCGGTCGGGTGGCACCTCCACCCCGCGCAGCTGCGAGTGGCGCGCGACGATGTCGCCCACCGGCTCGCCGCCTTCCTCGCGCGCGTTCGCGATGGAAAGGTCCGCGCCCATCTCCTGCAGGGTCGTGAAGAGCCCGGTGCGGAGCGGATTGAGCATCACCCCCTCCACGGTGATCTCCGAGCCCGGCGTCACCAGGGCGGCGACGATCGGGAAGGCGGCCGACGACGGATCCCCCGCCACGCGGACCCTGGTCCCGCGCAGCGCCTGGCCGCCGGCGAGGCGTATGTGGCGGCCGTCGGCGGCGTCCTCGACCTCCACCACGGCCCCGAAGGCGCGCAGCATCCGCTCGGTGTGGTCGCGGGTGGCCTCCGGCTCGATCACCTCGGTGACGCCCGGCGCGCCGAGGCCGGCCAGCAGCACGGCCGACTTCACCTGCGCCGAGGCCATCGGCAGGACGTAGCGGATCGCCGTCAGGTTCCCGCCCTGCAGGGTCAGGGGCAGGCGCCCGCCCGAGCGGCCGGTCCAGCGCGCGCCCATCTCGCCGAGCGGGTTCAGCACCCGGTTCATCGGCCGCCCGCGCAGCGAGGCGTCGCCGGTGAAGGTGGCGGCCAGGTCGAACCCCGCCGCCGCGCCCATGATCAGCCGCACCCCGGTGCCGGCGTTGCCGCAGTCGATGACATCGGCGGGCTCGGCGAACCCGCCCCGGCCCTCCACGCGCCAGCGACCCTCGCCCAGCCGCTCGACGTCCGCTCCGAACGCCGCCATGGCTGCGGC
>DASPLZ010000128.1:0-2888 GCA_035627295.1 Phenylobacterium sp.
GAGGCCTGCAGGCGGTCGAGCATGTCGTTGAGACCGATGGCCAGCTCGTCGTACTCATCGCGCACGCCGCGCACCGGGGCTCGGGCGTCGAGGTCGCCCTCCTGCACGGCCGTGACCGTCGTGTTGAGGCCGGTGATGGTGCGGGTGACGTTGCGGCTGACGATCATCCCGCCGGCGAGCCCCAGCACGATGACCAGCGCGCCCGCGCCCCAGAGCGCGCGGGTGATCTTCACGACGTAGGCTTCGTCCTCGGCGATGTCGGCGCCGACGAAGAGGATCTCGCCGCCGGCGAGACGCTCCTGCAGGCCGCGCGCCGGATGCTTCACGTCCACGCCGCCCGGGCCGACGTCGGTGACGGAGAACGAGCTCCAGGTCGGCTGGCCCTTGAAGTTCTCCACGGGCGAGGCGCCGATGGATCCGGAGATGATCCGCCCGTCCGGCAGGGTGAGCAGGTAGAGATAGGGCCGCTCGGCCGCCGCCCGCTCGATCAGCGCCTGGTTCACCGCCGAGAGGCCGGCGCGGTCGTAGGCGGCCTGCAGCTGGCGCATCTCGCGCTCGATCAGCTGGTCGGTGCGCCGCGTCGCCTCGCCGGCGGTGGCGACGTAGATGTAGCCCAGGAACGCGCTGGCGCTGGCGGCGAAGAGGGCCAGGAACAGCAGCGTCAGCCGGAACGGCGTGGTGCGGAGGATGCGCGGCAGGCGCATCGGCTAAAACCTTCCCCCGGCACGGGGGAAGTGGCCCGAAGGCGAAGCCAAGGGTCGATGGGGGAGGTCTGAGAGGAAGCACAAACTTCCCCCATTGACCTTCGCCGCCTGCGGCGTCTCAGGCCACTTCCCCCGTACCGGGGGAAGGATGAACCTCGCCGCCATCCGCATCGCGCCAGCCTGCCTTCCCGTCACGCCTCCAGCCGGTAGCCGGCCCCGCGCACGGTCTGCAGCATGGCGTGGTCGAAGCCCTTGTCGATCTTCGAGCGCAGGCGCGAGATGTGCACGTCAATGACGTTGGTCTGCGGGTCGAAGTGGTATTCCCAGACCTTCTCCAGCAGCATGGTGCGGGTCACCGACTGGCCGGCGTGGCGCATCATGAATTCCAGCAGCTGGAACTCGCGCGGCTGCAGGTCGATCTCCTTGCCCTGGCGGTGCACGGTGCGGCCGATCAGGTCCATCTCCAGGTCGCCGACGCGCAGCAAGGTGGCCACCGAGCCGGTCTCACGGCGGCGGGCCAGAGCCTCGACCCGGGCGATCAGCTCGGCGAAGGCGTAGGGCTTGACCAGATAGTCGTCGCCGCCGGCCTGCAGGCCGGCCACCCGGTCCCCGACCTCGCCCAGGGCGGACAGGAAGAGGACGGGCGTGTTGTCGCCTTCCCGGCGCAGGGTCTCGACCATCTGCACCCCGTCCATCTTCGGCATCATGCGGTCGACGATGAGCACGTCGTACTCGCCGGCCTGGGCGGCCTTCAGCCCCGCCTCGCCGTCGGCGGCGTGGGCGGCCTCGTGGCCGGCCTCGGTGAGGCCGCGCTGCATGGCCTCCGCCGCCTCGATGTCGTCCTCGATGATCAGGATCCGCATGTCAGCCCCCGGCTAGATGTAACCAGTCTAGCCTGTGACGTTCAGCGGCAGGAAGCCCGTGCGTCCGCCGCGGTTGAAGCTGAAGAGCACGCTCGGCCGGCCGGCGCGTTTGGCGGCGTCGACGGCGGCCGAGATGTCCGCGGCGCTGGTCACCTGCCGGTCGCCGGCGCGTTGGATCACGTCGCCTCGGCGCAGGCCCTTGGAGGCCGCGTCGGAGGAGGCGTCGACGCTCTCGATCACCACGCCCCGCAGGCTGGAGTCCAGCCCGTGGCGGCGGCGCGCGGCCTCGTCGATCGGGGCCACGGCCATGCCGAGCACGGCCGGCGCGGTCTGCGGCGTGGCCGGGGTCGGCCGGCGGCCCGGCGTATTGTCATTGGCCGCCAGCTGTTGGTTGGAGGGGCGCACGCCGGAGCGGATCACCACCTGCTGGCGCTTGCCGCCGCGGATCACCTCCAGGCGGATCTCTTCCCCCGGCTTGGCGAGCGCGACCCGGCGGGTGAGTTCGGTGGAGGTCTTGATGCGCTCGCCGTTGATCGAGATGACCACGTCGGCCGGCTGCAGGCCCGCCTTGGCGGAGGGGCCGCCGGGCACGGTCTCGGTGACGATGGCGCCGCGCTGGTCGCCCAGCCCTTGGGCCTCGGCCATCTCCTCGGTGTAGTTCTGGATGGTGGCGCCGATGTAGCCGCGCTCCACCTTGCCGCCGCTGATCAGCTGCTTGACGGTGGCGTCGGCGACGCTGGCGGGGATGGCGAAGCCGATGCCCACCGAGCCGCCGGAGGGCGAGAAGATCGCCGTGTTCACCCCGATGACCCGGCCATAGGTGTCGAAGGTCGGCCCGCCGGAGTTGCCTCGGTTGATGGGCGCGTCGATCTGGATGTAGTCGACGAAGGTCTCGCCGATGTCGCGGCCATAGGCCGAGACGATGCCGGCGGTGGCGGTGCCGCCCAGGCCGAAGGGGTTGCCGACGGTGATCACCCAGTCGCCGACCCGCGGGGTGGCCGCGTTCTCGAAGTCGACATAGGGGTAGTTGCCGCCCTGCACCTTCAGCACGGCGATGTCGGTGCCTTCGTCGCGGCCGACGACCGTGGCCTCGAGCTCGGTCTCGTCCTTCAGGACGACGGTGATCTTCTCGGCGCCTTCGATCACGTGGTTGTTGGTGACGATGTAGCCGTCGCGGCTGACGAAGAAGCCGGAGCCGGAGGAGCGCTGCTCGGGCAGCCGCGGCTGACCCTCGGGGGTGCGGCCGCCCTGGTCGCCGCCCTCGCCGGGCGAGCCTTCGGAGCCGTCGCCGTCGGGCTCCTGGCCGCGCGGGATGATGTTG
>DASPLZ010000129.1:0-3798 GCA_035627295.1 Phenylobacterium sp.
TGGACGCCGATCTATGTCGTCGGCCTGATGGGCACGACGCGGCGCGTGCGCCACTTCGAGGACCCGACGCTGCAGCCGTGGTTCGTGATCGCCGGCATCGGCGCCCTGATCATCCTGGTCGGCATCCTGGCCTTCATCGTCCAGATCGCCGTCAGCATCAGGAACCGCGAGAAGCTGCGCGACACCACGGGCGATCCCTGGGACGGGCGCACCCTGGAGTGGTCGACCTCCTCGCCGCCGCCGCCCTACAACTTCGCCTTCAGCCCTGTCGTGCACGACCTGGACGCCTGGTACGACATGAAGGCGCGGGGCCATAAGCGGCCTCTGGAGGGCTTCCGCCCGATCCACATGCCGCGCAACACCGGGGCAGGGGTGATCCTGTCGGGCCTGGCCCTGGTCATGGGCTTTGCGATGGTCTGGTACATCTGGTGGCTGGCGGCGGTCAGCTTCGTGGGCCTCCTGGCCTACGCGATCCTGCACACCTTCAACTACGACCGGGACTACTTCGTCCCGGTGGACGAGGTGGCCAAGCACGAGGGCGAGCGCCGCGTCCTGGAGGCACGGGCATGAGCGCGACGCCGGCCACCATGACCGAAGAGCCGACCTTCTACCTGGTCGAGGAGGACGCCCACGCGGGCGGGCACGCCAGCCCGACCCCGCTCGGCTTCTGGATCTACCTGATGAGCGACGCGCTGATCTTCGCGACGCTCTTCGCCACCTATGGCGTCCTGGCCACCGCCTACGCCGGCGGGCCGACGCCGCGCGAGCTCTTCGACCTGCCGCTGGTGGCGCTGAACACGGCCTTCCTGCTGGTCTCCTCGATCACCTACGGCATGGCAATGATCGACATGCAGGAGGGCAAGACCCGCGGCGTACAGCTATGGCTGAGCATCACGGCCCTCTTCGGCCTCGCCTTCGTGGGAGTGGAGCTCTACGAGTTCGCGCACCTGATCGGCGAGGGCGCGGGGCCGCAGCGTAGCGCCTTCCTCTCGGCCTTCTTCACCCTGGTCGGCACGCACGGCCTGCACGTCACCTTCGGCCTGATCTGGATCGGGGTGATGCTGGTGCAGGTGGCCCAGCGCGGCCTGATCCCCGAGAACCAGCGGCGACTGATGTGCCTGGGGATGTTCTGGCACCTCCTGGACGTCGTCTGGATCGGCGTCTTCACCTTCGTCTACCTGCTGGGAGCCATCCAGTGACCGCGCACGACCCCTCGCACGCGCCCGCCGCGCTGGGGAGCCACGACGCCGGGCATGGCCACGCCACCCGCCGCGGCTACCTGATCGGCTTCCTGCTCTCCGTCGTGCTGACCGCCGTTCCGTTCTGGCTGGCCATGACCGGCGTGCTGGAGGCGCAGGCGACGGCCGTCATCGTCACCCTCCTGGCCCTCGCCCAGATCGTGGTGCACACGATCTTCTTCCTGCACGTCAACACCAAGGCCGAAGGCGGCTGGACGCTGCTCGCCCTGGTCTTCACCACCATCATCGTGGTGATCGTCATCCTCGGTTCGCTATGGATCATGTACCACCTGCACGGCAACATGATGCCGATGGCCCCGCAGCCGCCGCCGGTCGTCTGAGACGGGGCCTGTTCATAGCGCTCTGCCTGGCGCTGGCCGCGGGCTTCGCGGCCCTCGGCGTCTGGCAGGTCGAGCGCCTCGCCTGGAAGCGGGACCTGATCGCGCGGACGGAGGCGCGGCTTCGCGCCCCGCCGGGGCCGCTTCCGGCCTTCGAGCGATGGTCGCCGGACGATGCCTATATGCGGGTGAGCGTCGATGGCGTCTTCCTGCACGCGCTGGAAACGCCCGTGCAGGCGGTCACCGAACGCGGCCCGGGCTGGTGGATCATGACGCCGCTGCGCACCGACCGCGGCGTGGTGCTGGTCAACCGGGGGTTCGCGCCCAGCGAGCTGAAGACGCCGGCCGCGCGTCCCGGCGGCCAGACGCGCGGCTTCGTGCGCGTCACCGGCCTTACGCGCGCCAGCGAACCCGGCGGGGCCTTCCTGCGCAGCAACGCGCCGGAAGCGGGCCGCTGGTACTCGCGAGACGTGGCGGCGATCGCCCGGGTGCGGGAGCTGCCTGCGCCGGTCGCGCCTTATTTCATCGACGCCGATGCGGCGCCCAATCCGGGCGGCTATCCTGTCGGCGGCCTGACGGTGGTGAAGTTCCGCGACAGCCACCTGGCCTACGCCCTGACCTGGTTCGGCCTTGCCGGCCTGTCGCTCGCCGGCGCGGCCATCGTCTTTCGCAGTGGACGGCCACGCTGATGGACACGCCCATCCTCGCCCTGACCCGCCCACGCCGAGGCGCCGGCCTCTCGCCCGAGGCGGCCGGCAACCAGAACATGCGTCTGCTGGCGCAGCTCAGGTGGGTCGCCGTGGCCGGCCAGCTGGTCACCATCGGGCTGGTGCACTACGGCGTGGGCGTCCTGCTGCCGCTGGCGCCGATGCTGGGGGTGGTGGGGCTCCTGGTGCTGGCGAACCTCCTGGAGCTCTTCCTGGTCGCCCGCTGGCGGGTCGTCCAGGGCGCGCTCTTCCTGGCGCTGCTCTTCGACGTATTGGCGCTGGCGCTGCAGCTCTATCTCAGCGGCGGCGCGGAGAACCCCTTCATCTGGCTCTTCCTGCTGCAGGTCGTGCTGGGCGCGATCCTGCTCGATGTGGCGGCGGTCGCCGTACTGGCCGGGGTCGCCGTGGCGGCCTACGCGGTCCTGGCGAACTACAGCCTCCCGCTCGCCTATCCGCCGGCCCTCGCGGCGAGGGCGGCGGAGCTCGAGCGCCTGGGCGCCTGGATATGCTTCGCCCTGACCGGCGGGCTGCTGGCCGTGTTCGTCACCCGCATCATCCGCAACCTGCGGGCCCGCGACATCTATCTGGCGGAGATGCGCCGCGCGGCGGCCGAGGAGGACGGCATCGTGCGCATGGGCCTGCTGGCCTCGGGCGCGGCGCACGAACTGGGCACGCCGCTCTCGTCCCTGGCGGTGATCCTCAACGACTGGAGCCGCATGCCGCGGCTGACCGAAGATCCAGAGCTCGGCCCGGAGCTGACCGAGATGCAGCGCGAGGTCGGGCGGTGCAAGGCCATCCTCGGCGACCTTTTGCACTCAGCCGGCGCGCCGCGCATGGAGGAGCTGAGCAGCGTGCGCGCCGGCGATCTTCTGGAGGACATCGCGGCGGCCTGGAGGGCGAGGCGCGGCGCCGTGCCGCTCACCTACGTCGGCGAGGATCTGGAGGGCGCGGTGCTCGCGGCCGAGCCGGCGCTGCGCCAGGCTATCGACAATCTGCTCGACAACGCCGCCGAAGCCTCTCCGGGCGGCGTCGCCTTGCGGGCCGCGCGCACGCCCGAGGGCCTCGAGCTTTCGGTGCTCGACGACGGCCCGGGATTCGCCGCCGCGCAGCTGGCCGCCGTCGGCAAGCCGCTGCAATCCACCAAGGGGGCGGGGAGGGGGCTTGGCCTGTTCCTCGCCGCGGCCCTGGCGCGTAGGCTCGGCGGGCGGCTCACGGCCGCCAACCGGCCGGAGGGCGGCGCTGTCGTGCGCCTGGTGCTGCCGCTGATGCGCCCGCTGGCCCCGGAGGTCTGATGGACGAGGCCCGCCGCCTGCTCATCGTCGAGGACGACGCCCGGTTCGCCGCCACGCTGCAGCGCTCGTTCGAACGGCGGGGCTATCAGGTCGCGCTCGCCGCCGACGCCGGCGAGGTGGAGCGCCGGCTCGCCGCCGCCTCGCCGCAGTTCGCCGTCGTCGACCTCAAGCTGGGCGCGGGATCCGGGCTGGTCTGCGTCCAGCGCCTGCATGCGCACGATCC
>DASPLZ010000130.1:0-4007 GCA_035627295.1 Phenylobacterium sp.
TCGCCCGCGCGGTCCGGCCGCCTGCGTGAACGGACGAAGGGTTGCCGCCCAGCAGCATGGCCGACATGGCCGCGTCCCGCGCCTCGGGCCGAACCGGGGCCGTGGCGTTGTAGTCGAGGTAGACCTTGGTCACGCCGCCACCGCCTGCGGCGCGCGCACGCGCCCCTGCACCACGTCGGCGAGCGACACCGACGCCAGATAGCTCTCGATCCGCCGGCCCATCTCGTCCCAGAGGTCGTGGGTCAGGCAGCGCTCGCCGCGCATCATGCAGCCGGCGCCCTCGTGGCCGGCGCAGCGGGTGGCGTGCATGGGCTCGTCCACGGCGTTGATGATCTCGGCGACGTTGGTCTCCGCGGCCGCACGGGCCAGCCGGTAGCCGCCGCCAGGGCCGCGGGCTGAGACCACCAGGCCCTCGCGGCGCAGGCGCGCGAAGAGCTGTTCGAGGTAGGCCAGGGAGATTTCCTGCCGCTCGGCGATATCGGCCAGGCAGACGGCCTTCTCGCCCTCGCGGCGCGCGAGGTCGGCCATCGCCATGACAGCGTAGCGCCCCTTGGTGCCGAGCTTCATTCGCCTCTCCGCTGCAAACCTTGGCGTTTTTGGAACGCCTTGTGCTAAAGCGCCCGCTTCGCGCGCGGAGCCTTGTCGCCAGAGGCTGGCACTTAGGAAGACCAAGCGCAGCAGTCAAGTATTCTCGAAGGACCTTGAATGCCCGAAGTCGTGCTTACCGGCGCCGCCGGCCGCATCGAGGCGCGCTATTCCCCCGGCAAGAGCGAGACCGCGCCGATCGCGCTGATCCTGCACCCGCACCCGCGGGCCGGCGGGCACATGAACTATCCGGTGTCGGTGCAGCTCTTCCACCTGTTCATGAAGCGGGGCTTTTCCACCCTGCGGTTCAACTTCCGCGGCGTGGGGCGCAGCCAGGGCGAGTTCGATTCCGGCATCGGCGAACTGGCCGACGCGGCGACCGCATTGGACTGGCTGCAGGCCAACAACCCGGCCGCTTCGCAGACCTGGGTGGCCGGCTATTCCTTCGGCGCCTGGATCGGCATGCAGCTCTTGATGCGCCGGCCGGAGACCGACGGCTTCATCTCCGTCTCGCCGCCGACCAACATGTACGACTTCTCGTTCCTGGCCCCCTGCCCGGCTTCGGGCCTGATCCTCACCGGCGGGGCCGATACCGTGGTGCCGCCGATCGAGGTGGAGCGGGTGGTCTCCAAGCTGCGCACCCAGAAGGGCATCGTCATCGACTACGACGTGGTCGACGGCGCCAGCCACTTCTGGGGCGAGCACCTGCCGGAGGTCGAGAGCCGCGTCGGCGCCTATCTCGACAAGCGGCTGGAGGCCGAGCCGGCCTGAGTTTCCAAGGACCGATGCGCCTCCTTCATGACGCCGGGGTGTTCGACCTGGCCGTCGCGGCCGATATCAGCGCCCTGACCGAGCGGGCGACCGCCGCCACCTACTATCGCGAGGGTCTTACGGCCGAGCAGGTCGCGGCCAATCGCCGGATCGTGGAGATCAGCGCCGCCAGCGCGCTCGATGCGGCGCGCAACGCTCACCAGCGGCTCTCGGCGGCGTTCGTGGACGAAACCTTGGCCGGCTACGTCATCGCCACCCGCCATGGCGACGACGACTTGGAGCTCGATTGGCTGATGGTCGACCCGGCCCGGCATGGCGGGGGCGTCGCCGCCGCGCTCATGCAGTCGGGCCTCGACTGGCTGGGGCCGGACCGGCCGCTCTGGCTGAACGTGATCCGCTACAACGCCCGGGCGATCGGCTTCTATCGCAAGTTCGGCTTCGAGATCGATCCCGCCGCCGAGACCACCCACGCGGTGCCGCACGTGATCATGCGGCGGCCGGCGAACTACGGCCGAACTTGCGAAGCGGCTGGCTCGCTCAGCTACGCGGCCGGTTCTGCATCAGCTTGAAGATGCCGGACCCTCGGATGACATCGCGCGAGCCGACGTAGGCCCGCGCCTCGGCGAAGGCGACGTCGGCGGTGTGGCGGGTGACCTTCGCCTCGCCCATCACCCATTCGCCCACCCGCGCCATGTGCAGGAAGTCGACCGAGAGGTGGATGGTCACCCCCGGCCGCCGCGCGGCGCGAAAGGTGGCCGCGCCCATCAGCCCGTCGAGGAAGGCGGTCAGCATGCCGCCGTGCACCAGGCCCAGGCCATTGGCGTGACGCGGCAGGGCGAAGAAGGCCTGCTCCGTCAGCTCGCCCGAAGCGCGGTGGAAATAGGGGCCGTTGCGGGTCGAGAACTCGCCCCGGCCGGTGGACGCGACGAAGCCTTCCGGCGGCGGCGGGATGGCCTCATCCACGCGGGAAGATCCGGTGCAGCACCCGGTCGCCGGGCAGGACGCCCAGCTGGGCGGCGCGCCCGCCGGGGATCTCCAGCACTGCCCGCACCGGCCCGCCGGACGGCACCGGCGCCTCGGAGAGCGGGGTGGTGTTGCGCGCGATCGACAGGATGCGGCCGTCGGCGCGCACGAAGATCATGTCCAGCGGGATCAGGGTGTTCTTCATCCAGAAGGCCACCGGCCGCTCGGTCTTGAAGTCGAACAGCATGCCGCGGTTGGGCGCCAGCGACTTGCGGTGCATCAGGCCGCGGGCGCGGGTCTCGTCGTTGTCGACGAACTCCACCTGGAAGGCGTGGCGGCCCTTGGCGGTGACGATCTCCAGCGACTGCAGGGCCGCCGGCTTGGCCGCGGCGGGCGCGGCGAGGGCCGCCAGGGCCAGCGCCAGGGCGGCGCGGCGGTTCAGGTGCGTCAGCAACAGGCGATCTCCGACAGCCGTCCTCTCGCCCCTCATAGGGCGAAGGCGGGCGGGCGCGCTAGCCTTGTCAGGTCAGCGGGCCTCGATCTCGGCGACGACCAGCCCCTTCGGCCCTTCGGCGAAACGCACCATCACGTCGTCGCCCGGCTGCAGGTCTTCCAGCCCGCTACGGCGCAGGGTCTCGATATGCACGAAGATGTCGCCGGGCTCGCCGCCGGAGCGCACCACGAAGCCATAGCCCTTGGCGCGGTTGAACCACTTCACCTTGGCGGGTTCCGGCGGGCCCATCGGCGCGGGCGGCCGGCGCGGGCCGCGGGCGGCGTAGCCGCCGCCGTCGCCGCCGAAGCCGCCGCGCGAGCCGCCGTCGTAGCGGTCGCGGCGGAAACCGCCGCCGTCGTGGCTGTCCTGGCGGCGCCGCTCCGGCTGGGGCGGCGCGGAACTCTCATCCAGTTCGTGGATGTCGGAGACCTGCCAACCCTTCGGCCGCTGCACCACGTCGCAGACGATCGCCGAGCCTTCCAGCGCGCTCTCGCGCCCGCAGTTGCGCAGCGAGGTGATGTGCAGGAGCACGTCCTTCAGGCCCGTCTGGGTCGGATCGTCGGGCACGATGAAGCCGTACCCCTTGCCCGCGTCGAACCACTTCACGCGGCCGCTGATGCGCACCGCTTCGGCGTCAAATCCCCCGCCGTCCATACCGAAACTCGACATTCGCCCCTCTGACCCAGCCCTTGGGCCGGCCCCACAAGCGAGGCCATTGTAACATTGTTCTCGGGAATTGTGGCGGTCAACGCCATTTTTGGGCGAGCACCCAGAATCGCCCGCTCCATCTTGGGAGCGGGGTGGCAGTCCCTAGGGGAGTCGAACCCCTCTCTCCAGGTTGAAAACCTGGCGTCCTAACCGATAGACGAAGGGACCACGGCCGGGAGGCGGTGTCTATATCCACCTTCGGATGGGGGTGCAAGGCGCTGCGGACAACCTTCAGCGCATGCGCGGATCGGCCACGTCCTCGATCTCGAACTGGACGCTTTCGCGCCCGTTCCAGTCGTCGAATTTCAGCCGTCCGGCGACGTGCAGCGCCCCACCGGAGGCCAGCAGGCGCTCGCCCATCACCGTCTCCTGGGCGCGCCAGGCGATGGCCTTCAACCGGCCGCCGGAGGCGTCGGTCAGGGTCCCGCGAACATGCCCGCCGCGCAGCGCCATGGGCTGTTCGAAGCGCACGTCGGCCAGGGCGAAG
>DASPLZ010000131.1:0-3474 GCA_035627295.1 Phenylobacterium sp.
TGCGACCGCATGTTCGACGTGCTGGTGGGCGGGCTCGCCGCCCACGAGTCGACCTGGGCGCCGGCGGTGATCCCGATGGCCGAGCTCGCGCCACGCGACCGGCACGAGGCCAACCGCGAGACCTTCCTGCTGGCCGCCACCCGGCTGATCAACGCCCGCGGCTATCGCGGCGCCTCGGTGGACAAGATCTCGGCCGAGCTGAACGTCACCAAGGGCTCGTTCTACCACCACAACGACGCCAAGGACGACCTGGTGGTCGCCTGTTTCGAGCGCACCTTCGAGGTGATCCGCCAGGCCCAGACCCAGGCCGCCGCCCTGCCCGGCGACCAGTGGACCAAGCTTTCCAGCGTCGCGGCCGCGCTGGTGGAGCATCAGCTCTCCGACGACGGCCCCCTGATGCGCACCTCGGCGCTCTCGGCCGTGCCGCCGGGCATCCGCCACGACCTGGTGGGCCAGTCGAACAAGGTCTCCGAGGCCTTCGCCGCGATGATCTCCGCGGGCATCGCCGAGGGCTCGATCCGCCCGGTCGACCCGGCCATCGCCGCCCAGATGCTGATGTCGACCCTGAATGCGGCGGCCGAGCTGCAGTACTGGGTGCGCGGGATCACCCAGAAGCAGTCGGCCTCGGTGTTCGTCCGGCCGCTCCTGATGGGGCTCTTTGTCCGCTAGAGCGCGTTAGGCGGAGTGGAAGCCGGTTCCGCCGGCTAACGCTGAACTTTGGACTCTAGCCCGGGCCGGCCCCGACGACCACCGGATGGCCCTCCTCCATCGAGGTCTCCTCGATGGTCGCGGCGGCGTCCTGCAGGTTCTCCAGGTTGCGGCGGTGGGTCGCCTCGTCGATGCGGTAGAAGACCAGCACCCCGATCGCCAGGGCGGTGAGGGTGAAGGAGATCGGCAGGTAGCTGATGGCCAGGTCGCGCATGATCTGTTCGTCCACCGCGCCCTGGGCCGCGTGGGTCGGGAAGTTCACCAGGGTGAGCAGCAGCCCGCCGGCGAACACCCCGAGGCCGGCGGTGAACTTGGGCAAAAGGCCGTTGGCTGCGAACACCAGGCCTTCGGAGCGCACGCCGGTGCGGACCGCCGCGTCCTCCACCACGTCGGCGACCATCGAGGAGATGATGATGTAGCCGGCCACCCCCAGGGTGGTGGCGATGAAGATGTCGACCAAGAGGATGGTCAGCACCAGCGCGGAACCGTCGGACGGCATCAGCCCGAGCAGGGCCGCGCCGAGCGGCAGGGCCGAGGTGGTGGCCGAGACCGCGAAGAGGGCGATCATGGCGTTGCGCTTGCCGAGCCAGCGCGAAGCCGGCGGGCCGATCATCACCGCCGCCACCGAGGCGGCGACCCCGGCCATGGCCAGGTACGACAGGTGCGAGGTCTGAAGCCCCCAGAACTCCAGGTAGAAGTACTGGCTGAGCGCGCTGGTCATGCCGGTGGAGACGCCGCCCAGGAGCCCCGAGGCCATCACCACCAGGAGCGAACGGTTGCCGAGGGTCTGCAGCACTTCGCGGATCGCCTCGGCGGTGGAGATGGTGCGCTCCGGAGGACGGCTGAGCCGCTTGATGTGGCCGTGGGTGCCGCTCGCCGAGACCAGGATCGAGACCGCCATTACGGCCGCGGCGAGGACGCCGTACTGCACATAGCCGGCGCGGTTGAGGATGCCGCCCGCTTCGGGGCTGAGAAACACCTGGTAGAGGACGATGTTCATCCCCAGCCCGCCGATCACCCCGAAGAAGTAGCGGTAGGAGAGCAGGTTGGTGCGCTGGTGGTAGTCGGCGGTCAGCTCCGGCGCGAGGGCCGAGCTGGGGATCTCATAGAGGCTGATGCTGAACCGCAGGAGGATCAGCATGCCCAGGAGATAGGCGCCCGCCACCGCCGGCGACCATTCGGTCGGCGAACTCCAGAAGGCGATCATCACCGCCGCCACCAGGGGCGCGGAGACGTACATCAAGGGGTGGCGGCGTCCCCAGCGGGTGCGCAGGTTGTCCGACCAGCGGCCGATCGCCGGGTCGATGAAGGCGTCGAGGATCAGCGTCAGCATGATCGCCGTGCCGACCCAGATGGCCGGAATGCCGATCACCCGGTTGAGGTAAGGCTGCAGCAGGGCCGGCGCGAGGCCGAGGGTGGCGACCCCGAAGGCCACCGAGCCGAAGCCGTAGGCGATCTTGGTGCCGAAGGTGAGCCGCGGCGGGGCCGAGTCGGGCGTTGTCATATCGGCACTCTGTCAGACGGGACGCACGACGCCAGCGGCGTGTTGCTCCTGCGGCGAGGTCGGTTCGTTCTCGCCGGCGAGGGCGGCGGCTTGCGTCAGCTCCTCCAGGTGCGCGACGTGTTTGGCCCGGTCGATGGTGTAGTAGTTGAGGACGAAGATGGCGGCGGCCCGGAACACAAGGTTCACCGGCAGGTAGATCAGCACCAGGAGGGTGACGATCTCGCGGTCCACCGTTCCCGGCTGCGCCTTCTCGGGGAAGGCCGCCCACATCAGGATCAGGCCCGAGAGGAAAACGCCGACGCTGGCCACCGACTTCTGGATGATGTTGTCGGCCGATAGCAAAAGGCCCTCCGAGCGGCGGCCGGTCTTGACCTGCACCTCCTCGACGATGTCGGCGACCATCGAGGAGACGATGATGAAGCCCATGATCCCGAGCAGGCCGGCGATGAAGCCGTCGGCGATCAGGATCAGCAGCAGGGGCAGCGAGCCGTTCGGCGGCATGATCCCGAGGAGGCCGCCGGCCAGGGGAGCCGAGGAGACCAGCAGCGAGGTCCAGAAAAGCGCCAGCACCGCCCGCTTCTTGCCCCACCAGGCGGCCGCCCGCGGGGCGAGGCCGACGGCGAACACCGTCGCCACCATGCTGGAGAGCACCAGCCAGGAGACCTGCTGCGAGGGGATCTCCCAGTAGTAGGCGTTGATGTAGAGCCCCAGCCCGCTGGCCAGGCCGCCGGCCACGGCGGAGAGCACGCCGGAGGCCAGCACCACCGCGAAGTTGCGGTTGGACAGGGTCTGGATCACCTCGCGCGCCAACTCGCCCATGCGGATGCGCCGGGCCGGCGGCTGCGACAGGTAGGGGATCTGATTGTGGGTCCCGGCGGTGGACACCAGCATCGAGGCCAGCATCACCGCCGCGGCGACCCAGGCGTACTGGGCGTAGCCCTCGCGGTCGAGGAGGCCCAGGGGATTGCTCGCGTCCTTCCGCAGGAAGACCGAGTAGGCCATGACCGTCATCAGCGCGCCGCCGGCGATGCCGAAGAAGTAGCGGTAGGCGAGGAGCCCCGTGCGTTCGTCGTAGTCCGGGGCCAGTTCCGGGGCCAGGGCCGCCGAGGGGATCTCGTAGAAGGAGATCAGCACCCGCATGGAGACCAGGCAGGCCACCAGATAGACGAACAGCGCCGGGTCCGACCAGCCGTGCGGCGGCGTCCACAGGAGGATGAACACCACCGAGACCGGCAGGGCGCAGGCGTACATGAAGGGGTGCC
>DASPLZ010000132.1:0-2713 GCA_035627295.1 Phenylobacterium sp.
GTCGGCAAGATGAAGATCGACGAGATCGTCGACAAGGGAGCCGGGAAGGGCGCGCTGATCTATTCCAGCCGCGACGTCTACGACGTCGAGACGAATGAGCTCGTCTGCACGCTGGAGCAGACCACCTTCGCGCGCGGCGACGGCGGCTTCGGCGGCCCGTCCGAGGGCGCGCCCGAGCCGCACGAGGTGCCGACCCGCAAGGCCGACTTCTCCATCGACTTCGAGACCCGCGAGGACCAGGCGCTGCTCTATCGCCTGAACGGCGACCGCAACCCGCTGCACTCCGACCCCGAGTCGGCGCGCCGCTCGGGCTTCCAGCGGCCGATCCTGCACGGGCTTTGCACCTACGGCATCACCTGCCGGGCGGTGCTGCAGGGGATCACCAATTTCGACCCGGACCAGATCTTCAGCCACCAGGCGCGCTTCTCCGCGCCGGTGATCCCGGGCGACACGATCACCGTGGATCTCTGGCAGGACGGCAAGGTGATCTCGTTCGAGGCGCGGGTGAAGGACCGCAACGCGACCGTCATCAAGAACGGCAAGACTGTCCTGCGTTGATCGAGGTCCTTGGGGGGCGGATGCGCCAGGTTCTGACTCTGACGGCGGCCACGGTCGCGCTCGCGGCCTGCGCGTCCGGCGCCGCGCCGCCACCGGCGTCGCCGACCGCGTCCGCCCCCGCCTTCACGGCCCCCGGGCGGCCGAGCGGCTATCTGGCCAGGCCGGTCGACGGCCTGTCGATCATCGGCGGCCCGCCGGCGGCCGGCTCGCCGGACCTGGCGGCGGACGAGGCGACGATCGAGGCCACCCGGGCGGTGCTCGACACCCCGCGCGGCGCCCAGGCCGTGGAGGACGTCAAACTGGTCGAGCCGGGGGCTTTCCGCAGCTGGTCCTGCGCGGCCGGCGTGGAGATCAGCCCGCAGACGACGCCGGTGCTGCACCGGCTGCTCATCCGCTCGCTGATCGACGCCGGGACCGCCACCAATCCCGCCAAGGACCACTACAAGCGCGCCCGGCCGTTCATCGGCAACCAGCGGCGCATCTGCGTGGCGCCGGAATCGCTGCGGGGCTCGGCTTCCTATCCGTCGGGCCATTCCTCGGTCGGCTTCGCCTGGGGATTGATCCTGGCCGAGGTCGTCCCCGCCCGCGCCGACGCCCTTTTGACCCGCGGCCGCGAGTTCGGCGACAGCCGGGTGATCTGCGGCGTGCACTACCCCAGCGATGTGCAGGCCGGGCGGATTCTGGGAGCTTCGACGGTGGCGCGGCTGCATTCGGAGCCGGCGTTCATCGCCGATCTCGAGGCGGCCAAGACGGAAGCGGCCAGCGCGCCGTCGCCGACGGACTGCAGCGGGCCCA
The DNA here is from genome assembly GCA_035627295.1 of Phenylobacterium sp. Lineage (GTDB taxonomy): Bacteria > Pseudomonadota > Alphaproteobacteria > Caulobacterales > Caulobacteraceae > Phenylobacterium. The sequence goes on from DASPLZ010000132.1 coordinate 1,354, forward strand.
AGCCCTAGAGCCTCTTCCTCTTGAAGGGAGGGGAAGTTCTAGCCCGCCGCCGCCAGCTCCACCTGCGGCACCGCCTGCGCCAGCCGGCCGCCGACCCGGATCGGCTCGATGCGGCGGGCGAGGCCGCTGGCCGGGTCGGTCTCCACGAACACCCCGCAGACCGTCGCCGGCCCCTCGGCGGGCTTGTAGCGGCCGCCGGAGATGCGGGTGGTGAAGCGGCGCAGAGGCTCTTCCTTCTGGTTGCCGATCACGCTGTCGTAGTCGGCGCAGGCGCCGGCGTCGGTCTGGTAGGCCGTGCCGCCGGGCAGCACCTGGGCGTCGGCGGTCGGCACGTGGGTGTGGGTGCCGACCACCAGGCTCGCGCGGCCGTCGCAGAAGTGGCCCATGGCCATCTTCTCGGAGGTCGCCTCGGCGTGCATGTCGACCACGATGGCGTCGGCGACGGCGCCCAGCGGGCAGTCCTCCAGCGCCTTGTCGACGGCGGCGAAGGGATCGTCGAGCGAGTCCATGTGCACGCGGCCGAGCAGGTTGATGACCAGGATCTGCTTGCCCGCATCGGTGGTGAAGAGCTGCGCGCCGCGGCCGGGCGCGGCGGAGAAGGCCGAATAGTTCAGCGGGCGGATCAGCCGGGGCTCGCGGACGATGTAGGTCATCGCCTCCTTCTGGTCCCAGGAGTGATTACCGAGGGTCAGGCAGTCGGCGCCGGCGTCGAACAGCTCGCGGGCGGTGGACTCGGTGATGCCGAAGCCGGCGGCGGCGTTCTCGGCGTTGATGATCACGAACTCCAGGCCCAGCCGGCGGCGCAAGCCCGGCAGGTGCTCGGCCAGGCCCTCGCGGCCCGACCGGCCGACGACATCTCCGAAAAAGGCGAAACGCATCAGCTCAGCTTAGCGGCAAACCGTTCAAGCTGAAACGTCGGCGGGGCCAGGAAGGTCCGTCAGCGCGGAATGTCGATCCAGCCCTTCTCGGTCAGCACCGCATCGAAGCGCTCGTCGTGCGGCTCGGCGGGGACGCGCGCGACTTCCTGGCCGGCGTAGGCGAGGCCCAGCACGAAGACCTCGTGGTCGCGCCGCAGGGCCGCCAGGGTGCGGTCGAAATGCCCCTGGCCGTAGCCGAGGCGCGCGCCGGTGCGGTCGAAGGCGATCAGCGGCGTGATGATCAGGTCGGGCGTCGCTTCGGGGGCGTCCGGCGCCGGCTCGGGCACGCGGAATTCGGAGAGGCGCAGAGGCTCGCCGGGAGACCAGCGGTGGTAGCGCATCGGCTCGCCCGAGCCTTTCGGCGCGGTGACCGGCAGGGCCAAGGCCGCGCCGCGGGCGGCGAGCCGGTCCATCAGCGGCCCGGGGTCGATCTCATCCTGGAT
>DASPLZ010000133.1:0-3739 GCA_035627295.1 Phenylobacterium sp.
CCGTTCAGGAAGGCCTACAGGTCAATCCTGTGCGCGGCTCACGGCTGGTGAACGTCAGCTTCAACAGCACCGATCCGCAGGTCGCCGCGCGGGTGGCCAACGCCTTCGCGGAGAACTTCATCGCCTCGAACCTCGAACGGAAGTTCGAATCCTCCTCCTACGCGCGCGAGTTCCTGGAGAAGCGGATCGCCCAGGAGAAGGCCAAGCTGGAGGAAAACGAGCGAAAGCTGGTCGCCTACGCCACCAGCCAGCAGATCATCACCCTGCGCGACAGCGGCTCCCCCGGCGATCCCAACGCCACCCAGTCGCTGGCCGCCGCCGACCTCTCGGCGCTCAACACCTCCCTGTCGGCCGCCAAGGCCGCGCGGATCGCCGCCGAGCAGAAGTGGCGTCAGGCCCAGGGATCGAACGGCCTGACCATCAGCGAGGTGCTGCAGAGCCCCACCGTCCAGCAGCTCTCGCAGTCGCGCGCCAAGCTGAAGGGCGAGTACCAGGACAAGCTCAGCATCTATAAGCCCGACTTCCCGGAGATGGTGCAGCTGAAGGCCCAGATCGACGAGGTCGAGCGCCAGATCAACGCCGAGGCCCGCAACATCCGCCAATCCCTGCGCGCCTCCTACACCGTGGCGCTCAACCAGGAGCGGGCGCTGGCCGGCCAGGTCGCCAGCCTCAAGGGCTCGGTGCTCGACCTGCGCGACCGCAGCATCCAGTACAACATCCTGCAGCGCGAGGTGGATTCCAGCCGCACGCTCTATGACGGCCTGCTGCAGCGCTACAAGGAAGTGGGCGTCATCGGCGGGGTGACCACCAACAACGTCTCGATCGTCGATCGGGCCGACCCGCCGACCAAGCCCTCCCGGCCGCAGCCGCTGGTCAATATGGCGCTGGCCTCCATCGTCGGCCTGGGCCTCGGCCTCCTGGGCGCCTTCGGGGCCGAGGCGCTGGACCAGGCCATCCGGCGGCCCGCGGACGTCGAGGAAAAGCTCGGCGTACCGCTGCTGGGCAGCGTCCCGGCCCTGCCCCGCGGCCTGACGCCCGCCGAAGCCATGAAGGACCTGCGCTCCGGCTTCTGGGAGGCCTATTACTCGACCCGGACCGCGCTGCAGTTCGCGACGCCGCAGGGCGTGCCCCGAAGCCTGCTGATCACCAGCTCCCGCCCCGGGGAAGGCAAATCGACCACCTCGCTCGCCCTGGCGCACAGCTTCGCGCGGCTGGGGGTCAACACCCTCCTGGTCGACGCGGACCTGCGCAACCCCTCGCTCCACCGGTCGCTGGGGGCCGGCGACGGCGTCGGGCTGAGCAACTATCTGACCGGGACCAAGCGGCTGCGCGAGGTGGTGCAGCCCACCGGGCTCGCCACCCTGGGCTTCGTGGCCACCGGGCCGCTGCCGCCCACCCCGGCCGAGCTGCTGGCGGGCAGCCGCCTGAACGCCTTCCTCGGCGAGGCGGAGGCCGACTACGACCTGGTGATCTTCGACGGGCCGCCGGTGATGGGCCTGGCCGATGCGCCGATGATCGCCTCGGCGGTCGAGGGCGTCCTCTTGGTGGTCGAGGCCGGCCGCACCGGGCGCAACCAGGCCCGGGCGACGGTCAAGCGCCTGGCCATGGCCCAGGCGCACATGCTGGGCGCTCTGCTGACCAAGTATGACCCCAAGCAGGCGGCCTACGGCTACGGCGCCAGCTACGAATACCAGTACCACTACGAGTACGGCGCCAAGAGCCCCGCCGTGCAGAAGGAAGCGTGACCCTGGCCGCGTCCGCCAGGGCGGCGGCGCGGCCCTCCGCCGGCTGGCGATGGGCGGCGGCGGGCGCGGCGGCGGGCCTGCTCGGCTGCGCGGTGGTCGCCAGCGGCGTCAGCCGCGCGCTGGAAGCCTCGCGCCCCGACCTTGCCGTCCAGGTCCTCGCGACCCCAGGCGCGCTGGGACGGCTGGCCCAGCGCGAGCTCGCCGCCGGACGGCCCCAGCAGGCCCGCGCCCTCGCCGCCCGGGCCCTGGCCCAGGCCCCGCTCGATGTCCGCGCCCTGCGGGTCTACGCCCTCAGCCTGCCCGCCGGGGAGGCGCGGCGGCGCGATGCCGTCATGGCCTTCGCCGGCGAGCGCAGCTGGCGGGACAGCGACACCCAGCTGTGGCTGCTGCAGGCCCGGCTGGCGGCTGGCGACGCCGCGGGCGCCATGCGCCACGCGGACGCCTTGCTGCGGCGGCTGGTCAAGTCGCGCGAACCGATCTTCCAGCTGCTCGTCCCGCTGGCCGCCCACCCGCGGGGCGCCGAGGCGATCGCCGAACGCCTGGCCGCCCGGCCGAACTGGCGGCCGGCCTATCTCGCCTATCTGTCCAGGCAGGCGGCCGATCCGGCGCTGGCGTCGGCCATGCTGAAACGGCTGGCGGCGCTCGGGGCCGGCCCGACGGATGAGGAGCTGCAGCCGCTGCTCTCGCGGATAGTCAGGGACGGCCAGGCGCCTCAGGCGGCCAGGGTGCTCCAGGACTTCCGCCCCGCGCCCCCGCCCGACCTGCTGCGCGACGGCGGCTTCGAAGGGGCGCCGGCGGTGGCGCCGTTCGCGTGGAGCCTGCGCACGGCGGCCGGCCTCGACATCAATATCGCGGACCGAGCGGGGGGCGGGCGCGCCCTGCAGGTCGACTACGACGGCTATGGCCGCGCCACGTCGGCGCGCCAGCTCCTGGTCTTGCCGCCGGGCGCCTGGCGCCTGAGCGGCGAGATGCTGAGCGGATCGCCGGACGTCGAACGGCTGTCCTGGCGCGTCAGCTGCGCCGGCGCGGGCCGCACATCGCTCGGCGAGGTCGCCGCCCGCCCCACGGGCGAGGCCTGGCAGGCCTTTTCGGTCGACTTCACCGTTCCCGCAGGCGCCGATTGCGCCGCGCAGTGGATAAGTCTCGTAGGCGCACCTGGCGCCCGAAGAACAAGCATATCTGCGCTGTTCGACAGCCTTGCTATCGCCAGAATCGGTAACGTTGAACAAGCTGAGCCGTAGTTAACCATCATTTCTTGGAACAAAAGCTTTCCCTCAACAGCTTCAGCCCTGTAAATTGCTTGTCGCCCCACGCACCTGCTGTAAGGTGGGGATGCGTGACTTATCCCGATGGAGTTGATCATGCGTAAGCCGACTGCCGCTATCGCTGCTGCGCTCATGTTGCTCGGGGGCCAAGCGCTCGCCAGCAGCGCGCCCCAGGCAGGCGACCGGATTTCCCCCGCTCGCACTTCTTCCGCCGAGTCCGAGGGATATCTGGGACTGACCGCCGTACAGATCACCCTCGCCATAGCGGCCGTGGTCGCCGCCGTGGTGATCTACAACGAAGTCGAGGACGATCCCGACAGCCCCTGACGGCGTCGCCTCCAGCGGGCGTAACCCGTGCGGGCCCCGGCTCGAAGCGCCGCTGCGGCGGCGCTTTTCCTATGCCTCTTCGTCGCCGCGCCTGCGTGGGCTGACGCGCGGGTCGCATTCTACTCGCACGGCTGGGGAACCGGCCCCGACGGCTTCGTCTATTTCCCCCACGCTTTCCTGGCGGTTTCGGACGAGGACGACGGCGAGGCGGCGGCGCGGACCTATGGGTTCACCGCAGTCGCCGGCGCCGGGATCAGCGCCCTGATCCGCGCCAGCAAGGGCGAGGTGCGGCCGGCCGACCCGCGCTACATCTCCAAGAGCCGCCTCCACTTCTCCCTGACGGTCCCCGATGCGGAGGCCGCGCGCCTCGAAGCCTGGATCGCCAGCTGGGCGTCGGACGAT
>DASPLZ010000134.1:0-12457 GCA_035627295.1 Phenylobacterium sp.
GAGGTTGTGCTCCATGGCGATCTCGGCGGCGTTCTCGACCTGGGCGTTGGTCCCGCCGAGCGCGGCGGTCAGCCCCGCGGCCGCCATCGAGCAGGCCACGCCTACCTCGCCCTGGCATCCGACCTCCGCGCCGGAGATCGAGGCGTTCCTCTTGTAGAGCGCGCCGATCGCCGCCGCCGTCAGAAGGAAGGTGCGCCGCCCTTCGGCGTCGCCGCCGTGGAAACGGTCGTAGAAGCGCAGCACCGCCGGCACGATCCCCGCCGCGCCATTGGTCGGCGCGGTGACCACGCGGCCGCCGGCGGCGTTCTCCTCGTTCACCGCCAGGGCCCAGAGGTTGACGAAGTCCATGGCCGCCAGCGGGTCGCTGATCGCCTTCTCGACCCGGGCCATGATGGCCGAATGCACCTGCGCCGCCCGGCGCTTGACGCGCAGCCCGCCGGGGAGTTCGCCATGCTCGCGCACGCCGCGGTCGATGCAGGCCTCCATGGCGGCGAAGATCGCGTCGAGGCCGGCCTCCACCGCTTCCGCCGGCCGGCGGGCCAGCTCGTTCTCGAACATCAGCTGGGCGATGGAGAGCCCGGCCGCTTCGGCCCGCGCCAGCATGTCGGCGCCGGACTCGAACGGGTGCGGTACGGGATCGGCGTCGTCCGGCGGGGCGTTGCCGCGCATCTCGGCCTCCTCGCGCACGAAGCCGCCGCCGACCGAGAAATAGACCCGCCGGGCCAGCGCCTCGCCGGCCGCATCGAAGGCCGTGAAGCTGAGCGCGTTCGGGTGCTGGGCCAGCCGCTCGCGGCCGGCCCAGGCGATGTCGCCCGGCTCGTCGAAGCCGATCTCCACCTCGCCGCCCAGCGGCAGCCGCCCCTCGGCGCGGACGCGCGTCACCGCCGCCTCGGCCGCGTCCGGATCGAGGGTCCCCGGCTCGAACCCCGCCAGCCCCAGGATCACCGCCCGGTCGGTGGCGTGGCCGCGTCCCGTCAGCGCCAGGGAGGCGTAGAGCTTGGTCTCCACGCGCGCGACCCGTTCCAGAAGTCCCGCCTCGCGCAGCGCGTCCACGAACCGCGCCGCCGCCGTCATCGGCCCCATGGTGTGCGAACTCGACGGCCCGACGCCGGGCTTGAAGAGGTCGAAGACGCTGCTGGTCAAATCTGCCTCGCGCGGCGGGTGAACCTGGGACTAAGCCCCTTAATCACCGCCGCGCAAGGGCGCCTCAGAACGCGTAGCTGACCCCCAGGCGGAAATTCCGTCCCGGCTGGGGCGCGATGTCCTTCAGGAACGAGGCGTGCTCGCGGATCTCCTCGTCGGTCAGGTTGCGCACCTCGGCGAAGACCCGGACGTCGCGGTCCGCCACCGGCTTGAACGCCCCGAAGAGGTTGACCTGGGTATAGGCGTCGGTCGGCAGTTCGAAGTCGGCCACGCGGTCCTGCTCGCCCACGCGCCGCACCTCCAGCCGTCCATCCAGCCGGTCGGAGGCGTAGACCAGCCGCGCCGTCGCCGACCACGGCGGGATGCGCGCCGGCGGGCCGAGGTCGGTGGAGCCGCGCACCCAGTCGGCCGCGCCCTCCAGCCTCAGCCGCCGGTCGCCGTCGCGCCAGAGCTCGGCCTGGCCTTCCAACTCGAAGCCCCAGAACTTCGCGTCCGTCTGCACGTACTGGAACACCGCCAACCCATCCTCTTCCTCGCCCGTGGGGGCCAAGTCGATGAAGTCCTGGTAGCGGATGGCGAAGACGTGCCCGTCCAGGCTGAAGCGCCCGGCCTCGAAATGCGCGCTGCCCTCGATCGAATAGGCCACCTCGGAGTCCAGCTCCGGGTCGCCGACCTCGAAGCCGCGCGTCGCCGCGTGCGGGCCGTTCGCGAACAGCTCCGCCTCCGTCGGCGCGCGGGCGTTGCGCGCGATGCTGACGCCCAGGAACACCCCGTCCGTCGGCCGCGTGAAGAGGCCCGCCGAGGCGGAAACGTTGGTGAAGTCGCGCTGGCCGGCCAGGCTGTCGAGATCGCGGCGGTCGAGGCGGAGGCCGCCTTCGAAGCCCCAGCTGTCCCGGTCTACCCGCTGGACGGTGAAGGCCCCGACCTCCTCGATGCGGGTCTTGGGCACATAGGCCTCCTCGCCCACCGCGTCGAAGTTGCGCCTCAGGGCCTGCACGCCGACCGCGCCTTCCCAGCCGTCCCGCGCCCGCTGCACCAGTTCCAGCCGGCCTTCGAAGCCGTCGGAGAGGAAGCGCGTGCCGACCTCCTCGCCCTCCAGCTCCACATGCTCGTAGTCGGCGTAGCCGGCCGACCACTGCACCTTCTCGAACGGCCCTAGCGCGGCCGGCAGCTCGCCGCGGAAGTCATAGCGGGTCTGCTCCAGGTCGATGGTGACCGGCGCTTCCTCCTCGTGCTCGTGATCATGCTCATCCTCGTGCTCATGATCGTGCTCGTGCTCTTGCTCGTGCGAATGGCCCGGCACCCCGTAGTCGGTGGTGGTGCGCTTCACCGCGACGCCGACGAAGCCGCCGTTGTCCAGCAGCCACGACGCCCCCACGCCATAGCTGCTGAGATTGACGGCGCTGTTTTCCAGCCTGTCCGCCGGTTCCGGCGTCTCGCCCTCGAGCGCCGCCTGCCGCCGCGATTCCGGCGCCACGGGAATCTTGTAGTCGTCGGACTCCCGGTGGGTCCCGTCGATCGAGACCACCAGCGGCCCCTCGCCGATCTTCACCTGGCCGGAGACCGCCCGCCCGTCGTCCACCGTCGAGCCCTGGGCCGAGACCCGCCCGTCCGCGCCGCCGCGCGCGGCGCGAGTCGGGATGCGCTCGTCGATGATGTTCACCACGCCGCCGATCGCCGAGCCGCCGTAGCGCAGGGCCGAGGGGCCGCGGAGCACCTCGATCCGCTCGGCCTCGGCCGGGTCGGAGGCCACCTGGTGGTCGGGCGACAGCGCGCTGGCGTCGATCAGGCCGACGCCATTGGTCAACACCTGCACCCGCGGCCCGGCCAGGCCGCGGATCACCGGCCGGCTGGCGCCCGCCCCGAAGGCGGTGGTCCGAACGCCCGGCATGCCGTTCAGCACATCGCCCAGCCCGCCGGGCGGCCCCTGGGCCAGGGCCTCGGCGCCCACCACGTCGACATTGGTGATCAGCTCGTCCTCGGCCACCGCGAAGGGGGCGGCGGTGACCACCACCTCGCGCACGTCCACCGGGCTGGAACGCACCGCGTTCTGCGCCGCCAGGGCGCCGCCGGCCAGGCCGGTCGCCCCGGCCGTCAGGAAGAGAAAGAGCTTGAACCGCATGACGCCTCCGAACACTTGGAAGTGTCGTTATGTGATATCATATCAGTTCGTCAACTTAAGTTGCGGTCACAAACCCTCCGCTCCTACATTCGCTTCGAGATGAGCACCTGCACCCACGACCACGCCCATCCCCCCGCCGATGTCGGGGCCGCCCTGGCGCAGGCCGAGGCGCGCTGCATCGAGCAGGGCCACCGCTGGACCGAGCCGCGCCGCCGGGTGCTCGAATTGCTCGTCGAGGCGGGCGAGCCGGTGAAGGCCTACGACCTGATGTCGTCCTACGGCGAGGACGGCGCCAAGCCCGCCACCGTCTATCGGGCGCTGGAGTTCCTGGAGAGGGTGGGCCTGGTCCACCGCATCGTCAGCCTCTCGGCCTTCCAGGCCTGCGTCGGCCACGGCGGGGCGCACGGGGCGGCCTTCCTGATCTGCGACTGCTGCGGCTCGGCCGAGGAGTTCGAGGCCTCCGCCGGCGACCAGGTGGGCCAGGCCGCCCGGGCCCACGGCTTCGGCGTCGAACGGGTGATGGTCGAGGTGCACGGGCGCTGCCGGGCCTGCGCGGCGTGAAATCCTCCCCCGCGTGCGGGGGAGGATTTGGATCATGGGGGAGGTTTTGGAGCCCGCGCGGCGAACCCCAGCGCCGCCACCCGGCAGGCCGAGGCCAGCGGCCGCTCCCCGCGTCCACCGTCCAGTTGGATGAGCAGGGCGGCCAGGCTGACCCCCTCCGCCACCGCCATCGCCTCCAGCACGGCCCAGAACTCCGGCTCCAGCGCCACCGAGGTGGCGTGGCCGGCCAGCGAGACGGAGCGCTTTTCGAGCCTGGGCATCGCCCTCTTCATGCCGCGTCGCGCTCCTGCGCGCCAGCGGGCGCGACGGCGCGATGAGAGGGTGCTAGCTCGCGGGACGCGCCACCTCAGCCGCCATGACCGATTCGCCCGCCCGCCCCGCTGCGCCTTATGGCGCGATCGCCTCGATCGCGGCGTGCAGCCTCATCTGGGGCACGACCTGGTATGCGATCACCCTGCAGTTCGGGACGGTCGATCCCCTGCTCTCGGTGGCCTACCGGTTCGCCCTGGCGGCGGTGGTGCTGTTCGCCTGGTGCGTCCTGCGGCGCCTGCCCGTCCGCCTGAGCGGCGCCCAGCACCTCGCCGTCGCCCTGCAGGGCCTGCTGGTCTTCGCGGTCCAGTACCCGCTGGTCTACATCGCCGAAAAGACCGTGCCCTCGGCGGTGGTGGCGGTGATCTTCGCCGCCCTCGCCTTCGTGAACCTGGCGCTCTTCCGCCTGCTGCTCGGCCAGACCGCGCAGCGGGCGGCCTGGGCCGGGGCGCTGCTGGGCATGGCGGGGGTCGCGGCGCTCTTCGTCGGCGAACTGCGCCGCACCGCCTTCGACGCCGCCGCCCTCGCCGGCCTGGGCATCGCTGTCGCCGCGGTGTTCGTCTCCGCCGGCGGCAACCTCGCCGCCTTCAAGGCCCAGGAGAAGGGCGCGCCGGTGGTCGCCTCCACCGCCTGGGCGATGGCCTATGGTGCGGCGGCGGTGGCGATCTTCGCGACGGCCAGCGGCGTCGAATGGCGTTTCGAGATGACGCCGCGCTACGTGCTGTCGCTGCTCTACCTGTCGCTGTTCGGCTCGACCCTGGCGTTCGGCCTCTACTTCGCCCTGGCCCGCGCGCGGGGCTACGCCCTGGCCTCCTACATCTCCGCCCTCACCCCGCCGGTGGCGGTCGTGGTTTCGGTGCTGATGGAAGGCGCCCGGTTCGGGGCGGAGGCCTACCTCGGCCTGGCGCTCGTGCTCGCCGGCCAGGGCCTGATGATCCGCGCCGCCCGGGCCAGCGCCGCAGCGTGAAATCGCCGCTTGTAAAAAAGTGACGCATGCGTCATCTTTGTGGGCGACAAGCCAGGAGGCCTCCCATGACCCTCGCCGTCGACACGCCCTACGCCCCGCAGAAGCTGGTGAAGCCCGGCCTGCAATGGGGCGCGGCCCTCAAGGCCCTGCGCCGCCTGCTGCGCGACAAGGAAGACACCGTCCAGGTGTTCGAGATCATGCGGGCCCTCAACGGCAAGTCGACCGCGCGCGGCTACGAGCGCCTGCTCACCACCGGCCAGGGCGGCCGCATCGCCTACGAGCGGGTCGAGTTGGCCGAGAAGCTGATGGACCGCGCATGGCTGAGCTCTTTCGCCCCCGGCACCGTCGGCCACGCCTACGCCGAGTTCACCGCCCGCGAGAACCTCTCGGCCGACGGCTTGGCCGAGGTCTCCAGGGTCGGCGTCAGCCAGATCGACATCAAGCACCCGCACGCCTGGTTCGGCCGCCGCACCCGCGACGTGCACGACCTGTGGCACATCCTCTCCGGCTACAGCCGCGACGGCCTGGGCGAAGCCTGCCTGGTGGCCTTCTCCTACGCCCAGACCGGCGGCCTCGGCTGGGCGCTGATCGCCGTCGGGGCGGCGACGCGCAGCCGCAAGGAAGGCGGCCCCTACCCCTACACCAAGGCCATCTGGCAGGGGTACAAGCGCGGCAAGGCCGCCGCCTGGCTGCTCGGCGAAGACTACGAAAAGCTGATGGCCGAGCCGCTGGAGTCCGCCCGCCGCCGCCTCGGCATCACCCCGCCGACCGTCTACGACTCCATCCCGCCGGAGGCGCGCGACGCCCTGCCCGTAGCGGCCTGAAATCCTCCCCCTCCCCATGCTTTGCTGCATGGGGGAGGATTTGGCGAAATTAAACGCTTGTTTGACGCAACGGACGCCGCCTAAGCTCCATCCTGCCGCCGGCCGTTCCGGCGGCCGCGTTCTCAGGGCGGGGTGGAAGTCCCCACCGGCGGTGATGGCGGCCCTCGGGCCGCATGAGCCCGCGGGCGCCCGGCGAAAGCCGGGGACAGCAGATCCGGTGCGATCCCGGGGCCGACGGTTAGAGTCCGGTTATGAGAACCGCTTCGGAACGCGCATTCGTGCGCGCGCCAAGGCGTCTCCCTGAGTCGTGGTTTCAAACCCCTCAGGGATCAGGACCATGACCCAAACCTCCTATGAACTCCGCACCGCCAGCGGCGCCTATCGCGGCGGACGCATCGCCTTCATCAAGGCCGGCTGGCACGCCAACGTCGTCGACCGCGCGCTGGAAGGCTTCACCGCCGGCATGACCCGCCAGGGCCATCCGGAGGGCATGATCGACGTCTTCGACGTGCCCGGCGCCTTCGAGATCCCGCTGCAGGCCCAGACGCTGGCGCGCACGTCGCGCTATGCGGCGGTGGTCGGCGCGGCGCTGATCGTCGACGGCGGCATATACCGCCACGACTTCGTCGCCGAGACGGTGGTCACCGCGCTCATGCAGGTGCAGCTTTCCACCGAGGTGCCGATGATCTCGATGCTGCTGACGCCGCATCACTTCCATGAACACGAGGCGCACCGCCTGTTCTTCGAGGCCCACTTCGTGGCCAAGGGCGAAGAGGCGGCCCGGGCCTGTTTCCAGACCATCTCCAACCTCGGACAGCTGAACGCCGCCGCTTAAGGCCTAGTGTGAGTGGCCCCCGGGGTTCCGCGGGGCCACGCACATCGGCTTGCCCTCGAAGAGGTCGCCGAACAGGTCGCCGTCCTGCGCCGCCGCCGCGCGGGCGTTCTCGAAGGCGCGGCTCTCGGCCGGCGGCCGCTCGCCCGGCCCGCAGACCGGCGCCTTCACCGTGCGGCCCTGGCGGCAGATGCAGATGTCCTCACGCTGATCCAGCCGGCTGCCCGGCACGCGGCAGACCGCCGGCAGCGTGCCGCCGCCGACATCCACGCAGATGGTGGTCTCGGTCGGCGGGTTGGCCGACATGTTCTGGGCCGCCGAAGGCCCGCCGAGGGCCAGCATCGCCGCCCCTGCCAGTGCTAAAGCCATGAAGCGCATGGCGTTTCCTCCTTCACGTCCCGCTTGCGAGGATAACACGCTTCGCCGCCCGATGTTGCGCCGCAGGTTAACCCTCTTTCCTCGCACGCCCTTAACGCGACCCGCCTAGGTTGCGGTACGAGGGGGACCCATCCATGAGCGCGATCGCCACCGCCCACTACGGCATGATGGCCGCCATGCGCCGCTTCGAGGCCTCGGCCCAGGCGACCGTCGCCGGCGGCGACTACGCCCGCGAGGTCGTCGAGCAGATCAGCGCCAAGCACGCCTTCAAGGCGTCCGCCCAGGTGCTGCGCGTCGCCGACGAGATGCTGGGCGCGGTGCTCGACCTGAAGAGCTAGCGCCCGGCGGCGAACTTGCCGCCGAAGAAGTCGCCCTCGTTCCAGCGCGGCCGTTCTTTGCCGTCCGCCAGCTCCCGCGCGATGCGGTAGTTGATCTTGGCGAACTTGGCGCCGGCCGCGAAGTCGATCCCCTGGTCCAGGTCGTCGTTCGGCATGTGGTAGCGCTTGGCCAGGAACTCGGTGAACTTGGCCTCTCCGCCGTTGGCGAAGCCGGTCATCAGGAAGGTCGAGGGAATCCCCGCCTCCACGAACCGGTAGTGGTCCGAGCGGGTGAACAGCCCCTCGTCCGGCAGCGGGTCGGGGGAGAGCTTCACGCCCATGCTCTCCGCGGCGCGGCGCACCGCCGGCCCGATGGTCGAGCGTTCGGCCCCGAAAGCCACCACGTCGGTGAAGTCGTAGAGCAGGATGGGCATGTCGAGGTTGACGTTGGCGACCAGCGCCTCCTTCGGCGCCGTCGGGTTCTGCGCGAAGTATTCCGCCCCGATCAGCCCCTGCTCCTCGGCCGTCACGGCGGTGATCAGGATCGAGCGCTTCGGCGGGTCGCCGCTCTCGCGGAAGCCGCGGGCGACCTCCAGCAAGGTCGCGATGCCCCCGGCGTTGTCGAGCGCGCCGTTGTTGATCCCGTCGCCGTTCACCGGCTCGGACGTGCCGACGTGGTCGAGGTGCGCTGACAGCACGATGTATTCGCCCTTGAGCGCCGGGTCGCTCCCCTCGATCACCCCGACCACATTGCTGCTGGCCACCTCACGGATCTCGTTGGTCAGGCTGACCTTGGCCTGCACCGGCAGCTCGAAGCGGGGCGTTACGCCATCCGGCGTCTCGGCGGCGGCCATCACCTCGGCCAGCCTGGCCGGATCGTAGGCGAAGAGCTTGGCCGCGCCGGCCTGGCTGATGGTCCCCAGCGAGCGCACCGGCGCGCCGACATAGGAGGGCGCGCCGTCCTTCTGCGACCAGGTCATCGAGGTGTCGCGCCAGTGCATATTGCCCTTGGCGAAGGGGTGGGTTCTCTCGGCCGTGGGCGTCATCACCGTGAGGATGCCCACGGCCCCGCGCCGGGCCGCCTCGATCCGCTTGTGGCGGCCGGCGTAGTAGGCCCGCTCCTCGGTCTGGAAGCCCTTGGGCGCGCCGGAGAGCAGGACGACGATCTTGCCCTTCACGTCGAGGCCCGCGTAGTCGTCCCGCCCCTTCTCCGGCGCCACCACGCCATAGCCGGCGAACACCATCGGCGCCGTCAGGGCGACCTTGCGGCCCTGCGGATCGGACCCCGGCCGGTAGTCGACGCCGAACTTCAGCGCGACCGGGCGGCCCTTGCCGACGAATGAGATCGCCCCCTGCTCGGCCGGCCGGTAGCTGACCATCGGCACCTTCTGCAGATAGGTCCCGTTCTCGCCCGCCGGCTTGACGCCCAAGAGCGCGAACTGCGCGGCCACATAGTTGGCGGCGATGTCATAGCCCGGCGTGCCGGGCATCCGCCCCTGCATCAGGTCGTCGGCCAGGAAGGTCATGTGGGCGCGCATGTTGTCGGCCGAGGGTTCGAACTTGTCCGCCGCCAACGCCGACGTCGCCAGGACCGCGGCCATCGCCACGCCCAGCGCCAGGGAAAACTTCATGCGTGCTCCAGGAAGAATCTCGTACCAGCCCGCGCCAGCCATAGCGCGCGAACGCGGCCCTGTCCCCTTACCGGTCCGTCATCCTCCGAGGGCGGCGTAGGCGGTCTTCTGGAACACCGGCAGGGCCGCGCGCCCGCCCATCCGCTGGCCCGTCGCCACCGCCGCGGAGTCCGGGCCCAGCGGCATGTAGTTCTGGATCAGATAGATCAGGATCATCCCGGTCTGGGGATCGGCCTGCCACCAGGTGCCGAACGCCCCCGGCCAGCCGAAGGCCCCGACATTGCCCGCGCCCATCCAGGCGTGCTTCTCCGGATCGACCACCACCGAAAGCCCCAGCCCGAAGCCCTGCCCCATCCAGAACGGGATGCCGAGGAAGGGCACCTGCCGCTGCTCGTCGGTCAGCCGGTTGGTCCGCATGTCGCGCACGGTCTCGGCCTTCAGGAGCCGCACGCCGTCGAGTTCGCCGTCGTTCAGCAGCATGCGGGCGAACTTCAGGTAATCGTCCGCCGTCGAGATCAGCCCGCCGCCGCCGGCCTCATAGGCCGGGCTCTCGTCATAGTCGGCGAACGGCACGGGCTTCAGCCCGCCCTCGGCCGGCGCCTGGTAGATCTGCGCGGCGCGGTGGCGCTTGTCCTTCGGGATGTGGAAGGCGGTGTCGACCATGCCGAGCTTGTCGAAGATGCGGCGCTTCAGGACCTTGCCCAGCGGCTCGCCTTCGATCCGCGCCACCAGGAAGCCCAGCACTTCGGTGGCGTGGCTGTAGTGGAACCGCTCGCCCGGCGGATAGGAGAGCGGCAGGCTGGCCAGCTTCTTCAGCCACTGGTCCGGCGGGTTGGGATTGTCCAGCGGCGGGCCGAGGACGGCCTCATGCGCCTCGCCGATCGGCCCCACGGAGGTGAAGGCGTAGGCCAGCCCCGCCCGGTGGGTCATCACGTCCTCGACGGTGATCTCGCGGGTGTTGGGGACGGTGTCCTCCACCGGTCCCTGCGGGTCCTTCAGCACCTTGAGGTTCTGAAACTCCGGCAGATGCTTCGAGATCGGATCGGAGAGCGAAAGCTTGCCCTCCTCCACCAGCTGCATGGCCGCCACGGTGGTGATCGGCTTGGTCATCGAGGCGATGCGGAACAGCGTGTCCCGCGCCATCGGCCGCCCCGCCTCGATGTCGGCCATGCCGATGGTGTTCAGCTGGGCGATCTCGCCGTCCTTCCAGATCAGGGTGACGAAGCCGGAGAGGTCGCCTGCATCCACCACCGCCTGCAGCGCCGGCGGGATCGTCGCCAGCGTCGCTTCCGAAAAGCCTTTGGCGCTGATGGCCTGTTCGCCGTCCATGACGTCCTCCCTGATCGTTGATCACCATACCGCCGGTTCGGCGCGGCGGCGTCAAGATTGACGAAGCGGCGCCCTGGGCGCAGGCTTCTCCCCTCACAGCCCCGGAGGCCGACATGAAGGCACATCTCTCGCCGCTCACGATCGCCGCCTCCCGCGGGATGGGCGCCTAGCCAGACGGCAAGGCCGCTGCACGGCCGTGCGTCCTTCGAGACGCCCGCTTCGCGGGCTCCTCAGGATGACGAGGCCAGTACAAACCTTAGTCATGGTGAGGAGCGCGTAGCGCGTCTCGAACCACGCAAGGCTTGTCGGCGGACTGACGGTCAAGCCTCCGGCCGCCGCGCCGCCGCACCACGGCGATCGTCTTCGACCCCTCATCCGTCGCCTGACGGCGACACCTTCTCCCGCAAGGGGAGAAGGAGACCTCGAACGACGAGACCTCATGCCTACGCAAACCAACCCGTACGGCCGCCTGGCCACGGAAATCTATGACTTCGACAAGCCCGTCGGCGCCCTGCCGGACGTCGCCTTCTACACCGAGCGCCTGAAGACCATCTCAGGCCCGATCCTCGAGCCCGCCTGCGGCACCGGCCGCATCCTCGTCCCGCTCCTCGAGGCTGGCCACGAGATGTGGGGCTTCGAGCCCTCGCCGGACATGCTGGCGGTCTGCCGCCGGAACTGCGCCGAGCGGGGCCTCGATCCGCCGCTGGAAAGCTTCCGCTTCCAGGACTTCGCCTACGACCGCCGCTTCGCCGCCATCATCGTGCCGGTCTCGACCTTCAGCTTCGTCACCGACTTTAGCGAGGCGATGGCGACGCTCCGCCGCTTCCAGGCCCACCTGGAGCCCGGCGGCCTGCTGATGATCGACCTGCAGCCGCCCCGGCGGATGTGGGCCCAGCACGGCGCGGTTCGCGCCTGGTCGATGCCGAGCGGCGACCTGCTTCGCATGGACTCCCGCCACGTCTCCACCGACGAGGTCGAGCAGACCGTGGTCAACCACATGACCTATGAACGCTGGCGCGACGGCAAGCTGATCGAGTCCGAGCTGGAGATCATGACCGGCCGCATCTGGGGCCGCCATGAGTTCGAACTGGCCCTGCGCGCCTCCGGCTTTGCGGAGGTGCACATCCACGGCGACTACCGCCGCCGCCCGGCCCGCCACGGCGACAGCGGGCTGACGTTCGAAGCAATCGCCTGAGGGTCAACAGCGGTGTCATCCCGGCCCTAGCGCCGGGATGACATCGATAGTGCGTCCCGCCGCTACTGCACCTCCGGCGCCTCGTAGGTCGCCATCATCTCGCCCTTGACGATGGTGTGGCCCTTCAGGGCGTTGAGCAGTTCGACCAGCGGCGTCTCCGGGCTCATCTCCAGCGGTTGGTCGAGCGCGAAGAGCTGGAAGTAGTAGCGGTGCACCCCGTGCCCGACCGGCGGCCGCGGGCCGAACCAGCCGTGGCGGCCGGCGTCGTTGCGTCCCTGGATCGCCCCGACAGGTTCGGTCAGGGCTGGGTGAGGCGCGATCCCCTGCGGCAGGCCGCGGGCGTCGCCGGGGATGTTCCAGATCATCCAGTGGACGAACGGCTTGTCGCGCGGCGCGTCTGGATCCTCGACGATCAGGGCGTAGCTCTGCGCCTCCGCCACCGGATCCCACTCCAGCGGCGGCGAGATGTTGTCGTGATAGGCCGAATGGACGTCGGCCAGCCGGCCGCCCTCCTCCTGACCCGCCGAGCGAAGGGCTAGCCCTCGGTCCTCCCGCGGATCGACCTTCAGGATGGTGATCGCCTCGCCCGAGTGCTCCGGCCCATGCGTCTGCGCCATGACGTCCTCCTTTGAGCGGAGAACCTCCGGCCCGCCCGGGAAGTTTCGAGGGCGCCGTAACGTCAACGTGTCCCGACGGCACGATTGAAAGCCGATGCTGCAGTGCGTATATGCCCCGTCCCCTTTGAGGCGGGAGATGTCGGGGTCCCGCCCATGAGCGAGTTCCAAACGCCCATGCTCGTGACCATGATGCGCGCCAAGCTGCACCGGGCCACCGTCACCCAGGCCGATC
>DASPLZ010000135.1:0-8130 GCA_035627295.1 Phenylobacterium sp.
TGTCGCTCATAGGCGATCCCGGCGGCCCGCCAGGCCGGCTCCAGGATCGCGGCGTAGCGGCCGGGATGCAGGTCGATCAGGCTGTTCTCGCGCCCCGCGGCCTCCACCCGTAATTCCGCCCGGTAGGTGCGCCGGAAGAGCGCCCGCCAGTAGTCGTCCGGCTGGCCGGCCGTCGGCCCCAGGGCGGCGGCGAACCGGCTGGCGGTGGCGGCGCAGAGGGCGACGGCGGCGCGCGCTTCGGCCGCCGCTGCTTCGTCGCGCGCCCAGACCAGCGCCGCTGGCTGGGCGAAGCGGGTCCAGATGGTGGTGTCGGCGCGTCGGCCGTGGGCGCCGATCCGGAACTGGCGCAGGGTCAGGGTGGCGATCTTGGCGCGCAGGGCGTTGGCGCCTTCCCCGCTCTCCCGGTAGCTGACCTCAGGGGCGAGGATGCGGTTCACCAGGCCCTTCAGGCCCCGGCGCGGCTCGCGCTCGGTGAGCACATAAAAGTCCAGCACCCCGGAGAGATCCCCGGTGCGCAGGGCCGATCCGTAGAACAGCACCGCCAGGGCATGCGGCGTCTCGCGCGCCAGGTCGGCCGCCATCGCCGCGACCGCCGGCGGGGCGGGCTGCGCCAGCTCCCCGGCGAGCATCGCCGCAAGCTCGCTCATGCCAGGGCGAAGCGGATCGGCGCGCCGAGCGCCACCTCCACCCGGCCGGCGGGGAACAGCTCGCCGTCGACGATGAAGGGTTGCGAGAAGGCCAGCGACAGCTGTTCGGCGCCCCCGCGCCGGTAGCCGAGCGGCTCCAGTCTCGGATCGTCGCGGCCGCGCAGGACGGGGAGGAGCATGGCCGACAATCGGCGCGCCGGGGCCTCGATGTCCAGCCATCCGATCCCCTCCGGCGCCGCGCCGAACGGCCGCGCGCCGAGCGGCAGGCGCTCGAGGGTCGAGGCGAGCAGGAGGAAGCGGCGGCCTTCGCGGGCCGCGGCGCCGCCCACGGCCACGGCGATGTCCTCGCCGGCGCGCCATTCGTTGTCGGTGCGGCCGGTGAGCGCCCGGTCGATGGCCAGGGCCAGGGTCAGGGCGACCGAGGCGGTCTGGAAGATCCCCGCCCGGTTCACCCGCTTCGACAGCTCCGTCGCTCGGCGATAGGCGGCTGCGCCGAGGATGAAGCCGTGCACCGGCGAGTGCTCGCCATCCGGCCAGGAGAGCTCCAGCGGCCGTCGCTGGCTTGGCCTGGCGATGCCGGCCGCCAGGGCCGGCAGGCGCGGCGGCGGGCCGAGGTCGCGGGCCAGCACATTGGTCTTGCCGAGCGGGTAGACGGCCAGCATCGGCGGCGTCTCGAAAAGGCCGGGCAGCAGGCTGAGGATGTCGCGCACCGTGCCGTCGCCGCCCTCGATCGCCAGGGCCTCGACCCGGGCCTCGGCGAAGGCGGCCAAGGCTTCGCGGAGGTCGTCCTGGCTGTCGGGCTCGGCGCCCATCACCCCGGCCGGCAGCGGCTGGGCGCGGGCCCGGCCGAGGTTCCTGTGGCTCTTCGGGTTGCGGATCAGCCCGACGCGCATCAGGCCGAAAGCCAGGACACCACCTTGGCCCTGGGCGTCGCCAGGGCCTGGAAGAGACGCACGAGGTGGACGAGGAAGCTCAGGATCGTCCAGGCCGCCACCGCCAGGAGGCCGAGATCCGGCCGCCCGATGAAGAGGCTGAGGGTCAGGAGGATCAGGTTCGGATTGCGCCGGGCGGTGATCAGCCGGAACCAGCTGTCGAACGGCCGCCAGGAATGGATGTGCATGCCGTAGAGCCGCATGAAGATTCCCTCCTCCGCCCGCTGCAGGGCGTAGAGCAGGGTCACGCTGGCCAGCACCCAGGGGGCGATGTCGGGAGCCAGGGGATGGGGGCCGGCCTGCACGCCGACCCACCAGGCCCACCACCAGAACGGCGGATGGATCAGGTCGATGCCGTGGTCGAAGATGTTGCCCCACTTCGACGAGGTGAGGGTCACCCGCGCCAGCTTGCCGTCCACCGTGTCGAGGAAGGTCATCAGCCAGCCGGCCACGAGGCCCAGGGCGAAGTCGCCGTTCCAGAAGGCCCAGAAGGCCAGCAGCACCAGCAGGAAACCGGCGAAGGTCACCTGGTTGGGCGTGATCTTCCGCTCGGCGCACCAGCGGGTGACGATCCGCGCCGGAACCGGCCAGGCGTATTTGGTGACTAGGTCCGTCACCCCCTTGTAGGAGGCGGCGAAGAGGCGCTTTTCGATGGCGTTGACGCTCTGCGGCGTCAGCGGCGCGAGCAGCGGCGGCTCGCGCTTGCGCAGAGCCGCGTTGTAGGCCGAGCCCAGCCCGGCGACGTCGGTGCGCTGCAGGTCCGAAAGGCCCGGCGCGTCCGCATCGCCCGCCTCCAGCGCCGCCATCGCCGCCGAGGCTGCGCCGACCACGTGGGCGGCCACCGGCGTTCCGTCCTCGGCGGTCAGCAGCACGCCCGGCTTGCCGGCCAGCGCCTTGATCAGCGCCTCGTCCATCACATAGTCGCCGCGTGCGATCAGCCCGCCCCGGGCCGCGCGGCTGGGCGGGCCGGGCTCGACGCCGGCCCTACGGAAGCTGCGCTCCAGCCGCTCGCCGGCGGTCATGCCCCAGAGGCGGGTGTCGCTGGCCCCGATCACCACGCCGACGGGCGCCGGCCGATCCGCTGCGGCGTCGCTTGCCATTCACTGACCCTGTTGAAAATCCGCGGGGCTTGATACGCAGGTTCGCCCCGCCCCGCCACCGCCGGATCGTTCGTGCCGCCTTTCCGCCTCGCCCACCTGTCCGACCCGCACCTCGTCCCCCCGGAGGGCGAGACGGCGTTCGGCGGCGAATGGCTTTCCAAGCGGACGCTCAGCCGCCTCTCCTGGCGGAAGAAGCGCAGCGCGGTCCACCGGCCCGAAGTGCTGGAGGCGGTGGTCGCTGACATCCAGGCGCATGCGCCCGACCACATCGCGGTCACCGGCGACCTGACCAACTTCTCGACCAAGGCCGAATGGGTCGCCGCCCGCGCCTGGCTGATGAAGCTCGGCCCGCCCAGCACGGTCACCCTCAGCCTCGGCAACCACGATGTCCTGGTGCGGGAGGCCGCCGGCGAAGAGCGCATGATGGGCTGGTCGCCCTGGCTGCATGACTTCGGGCCCGGCTTCCCCGCCGTGCGCGACCGCCAGGCGGTGGTGCTGATCAACCTCTGCTCGGCCGTGCCGACCCGGCCTTTTTCGGCCGAGGGCGAGCTGGGCGCGGCGCAGCTGGAGCGGCTGGCGGAAATCCTGGCCCGGGAGCACGCCCGCTTCCGCATCGTGTTGCTGCATCACGCCGTGGTCGAGGGGACGGTGAAGCCGCGCAAGGCCCTGCGCGACCGCGCCGCCCTGCGCGAGGTGCTGCGAGCCCATGGCGCCGAGCTCGTCCTGCACGGCCACGCCCATGCGCCGGTGTTCGCCACCATCCCCGGGCCCCGAGGCGCGATTCCGGTGATGGCCGCGCCATCGGCCTCGGCGCGCCCGGGCGGCAAGACCCCCGCGGCGGGCTGGCGGCTGCTGGAGATCGCGCCGAGCGGCGAGGTGGCGGTCGTCGAGCGAGGCTTCGACGGCGCGGGGATGGTGGAGACCGGGCGCTATCGGCTGCTGGCCGGACAGCCCGCCTGACGGAAAAATGACGCCCCCGTCACGCTAGGCCTTGTCGAACACGGCTCGAAGCGGGATGTGTAGGCGACAGGTCGCCAAAAAAAAGCCTGGCCAAAGCGAGGAAACCGCCATGAGCGAGAGCGCCGTTCTCGACGCCCCCACGGGCCAGGATGTCCGTGACGAGGTTTATTCCCAGCCCATCGAAACCCTGAACGTGGCGAATTCGTCGCTCTTCCAGGCGGACGCCATGTGGCCCTACTTCGATCGCCTGCGGGCCGAGGACCCGGTCCACTGGGCGGCGGCCAGCGACTTCGAGCCCCACTGGGACATCACCCGCTGGGACGACATCATGACGGTGGACACCAACCACGAGGTGTTCTCCTCCGAAGGCGGCATCAGCCTGGGCCCCAGCGAGGCGATGATCGAGAAGATGGTGGCCAGCGGCGCGCAGATGACCGGCGGCCCGTTCGGCGGCCAGAACGCCGGGCCGACCATGTTCATCGCCATGGACCCGCCCAAGCATGACGAGCAGCGCAAGACCGTCAGCCCGGCGGTGGCGCCGCACAACCTGGCGATCATGGAGCCGATGATCCGCGAACGCGCGGGCCTGATCCTCGACGGGCTGCCGATCGGCGAGCCCTTCGACTGGGTCGACAAGGTCTCCATGGAGCTGACGGCCATGACGCTGGCCACCCTCTTCGCCATGCCCCAGGAGGACCGCCGCAAGCTCACCCGCTGGTCGGACACGGTGATGTCGCGCCCCGGCGACGGCGTCGTCGAAACCTGGGAGGAAAAGCGCGCCGAGATGAGCGCCTACGCCGGCTACTTCCTGAATCTGTGGGCCGAGCGGAAGGTGAATCCGATCGACGGCGACATGGTCTCCATGCTGGCCCACGGCGAGGCCACCAAGGACATGAACCAGTTCGAGTACCTGGGGAACATCATCCTCCTGACGATCGGCGGCAACGACACCACCCGCAACACGATCTCGGGCTCGGTCTATGCGCTCAACAAGTTCCCCGACCAGTACGCCAAGCTGCGCGCCAATCCGGACCTGATCCCCTCGATGGTCTCCGAGACCATCCGCTGGCAGACCCCGCTGGCCCACATGAAGCGCACGGCGACGCAGGACTACGAGCTGGGCGGCAAGACCATCAAGAAGGGCGACGCCGTCGTCATGTGGTACGTCTCGGGCAACCGCGACGACACGGTCATCGAGCGGCCGAACGACTACATCATCGACCGCGAGCGGCCGCGTCAGCACCTGTCCTTCGGCTTCGGCATCCACCGCTGCGTCGGCAACCGCCTGGCCGAGCTGCAGCTGAAGATCATCTGGGAAGAGATCCTCAAGCGCTTCCCCGACATCCAGGTGCTCGAAGAGCCGCCGCGCGTGCCTTCGACCTTCGTGAAGGGCTACAAAAGCATGCAGGTGGTCATCCCGCGCAGGGCCTGAGCGGGATCCGGACGGCTTGTGATTTGTCGGTGAAGATCAGGGCCGGCGCGCGAGGCGCCAGCCCTTCAGATCGTCGGGCGAGAGCTGCACCCTCACCCGTTGGCCGGGCCTCGTCGCCTGGTCCTCATGGGTCCAGGCGCGAAGCAGATGGCCGTTGTCGAGCCTCACGGTGAGGCGGCCTCCGCTATGCCGGGCCACCTCGCCGGGGAAGCTGATGAGGGCGTCTCTTACGCCGCTCCCAGATTGACGGCGCTTTCCTTGCCCGAGCGCTTGTCGCGCTCCAGCTCGAAGCTGACGGTCTGGCCTTCGGTGAGGCCGTGCATGTTCGCGCGTTCAAGGGCGCTGGCGTGGACGAACACGTCCTTGCCGCCGTCGGCGGGCTGGATGAAGCCGTAGCCCTTGGTTGAGTTGTACCATTTCACAGTGCCGGTGGCCATTTTCAGGACCTTTCGCATAGGGGTTTGCCCGCCGGGGAATCCGGCGGACATCGAGGTCTGAAAGGGTCGGCTGGTAGGAGCTGCGCGCGTGACGTGCAGGGCCGGTTAGCGTTGCGCAGCAGATATCGACCCCATCCATATAGGCCGGCCTGCGTTCGATAGCGAGGCGGCGCGTCAATCTTTCGCGCGCAACCGCTCCTCGTAGTCGTCTTTGCGGTCCTGGATTTCCTCGCGGGCGGCGTCCCGGTCGAATTCGCGGGCCATCTGCTCCAGCGCGCCCCGGTCGGCGTCTTCAGGCATGGCGGCGGCCAGGCGACGCGAGCGTTTGGCGTCGTCTCGCAGATCGGAGGCTCGGGTCATGCAGATGGCAAGCCCTGACGCGGGCGAAGGTTCCCTAGTCCAGGTAGCGCAGACCGATCCTCTGCGAGGTTTCTCCAACCCCGGCCGCGAAGCGCACCTCGGCGAACTTCGGCAGGGCGAACCTGGGCGCGACGTTGTTGGAAAAGCCGAAGCCTTCAGCCGGCATGCCCGTGAGGGTGCGGTTGAAGTCCTTGTCGCCGTTGGCGTCGTGATAGACGGCGACGCCGTAGGTGCCGGCCTTGGGCAGCCAGAAGCAGGTCTGGACCGCGCCTGCGGTCACCTTCGGCCGCTGGCGCAGAAGCTTCTGACCGGGCGCCAGCCAGCGCTTGGCGCTGTCGTAGACGGTGACGGTGAGGATGCCCTTCACGGGCTTGGCGCCGGTCACCGCCACATTCAGCTTCACGCCGCTGGGCGTGCCGGCGCAGGGGACCGCCGCGCCGGCCGCGCTCGCGAAGGCCGCCAGCAGGGCTGACAGGCAAAGCGTTCGCAGGATCATGGCGGACAGACGCTCCTTCAGGTATCTCGCGGCTGCGGCGTTCGCCGCAGGCCGATCCGAGCTTCGCATGACCAATCCCACCGCCAAGGCGTTCGGCTATCCGGACACCCTCGTCGCCGAGACTGAAAGCTGGCTCGTACTCGTTCGCCCCAAACAGCCGACATTTGGGGCGCTCGTGCTGGTATGCAAGGAAGAGGCCGAGGCCTTCTCCAGCCTCAGCCCCGCCGCATTCGCCGATTTAAGCGTGGCGGTGAAGGGGATCGAGCGCACCCTGGGGCGCCTCGTCGCCTATGAGAAGATCAACTATCTGATGCTGATGATGGTCGACCGCGACGTGCACTTCCACGTCATCCCCCGCTACGAGGGGACGCGAGAGCACGAGGGCCGCAGCTACCGCGACGCGGGCTGGCCGGCGCAGCCCGCGCTGGGCGAGGCCGTCGACCTGGGCGAGGCCGCCGGCGCCCTCGCCGCCCATATCCGCGAGGTCTGGAACCAGGGGTGAGCCAAGCCGACGCCGTCGTCACCGGCCGTCCGAGGCTGATCGACCGCTACGCCCTTCGGCAATCGGCGGGGCCGCTGATCGCCTGCCTGGTGGTGCTGCTGGCGGCCCTCTTGCTGGAGCGGGCGCTGCGCCTGTTCGACCTGCTCTCCGGCTCCAGCGCCCGGTTCGGCTACGTCTTCGAGCTGACCGCCAACCTCTTGCCGCACTACCTGGGCCTGGCCCTCCCCGCCGCCTTCTTCGTCAGCCTCTTCGTGGTGGTGGCGCGGATGAGCGACGGCTCGGAGATCGACGCCTGGCTGGCCAGCGGCGTCGGCCTGACGCGCCTCGTGCGCCCTTTTCTGGCGCTTGGCATCGTGCTCACGGTCGTGAGCGTGGCGGTGTTCGGCTACATGCAGCCCTACAGCCGCTACGGCTACCGGGCGGTGATGCACGCGGCGGTCAACGCCGGCTGGAACGGCCGCCTGCAGGCCCAGACCTTCATCGAGCCCAATGACAAGCTCCTGATGACCGCCGACGAGGCCGACCTCGCCGGCCGCAAGCTCGGGCGGCTGTTCATCCGTCAGATCCGCGATGACGGCCTGGAGGACATCACCACCGCCGCCTCCGCCGAGCTGCGCCCCTCCGCCGACGGCAAGCGCGTGGAGCTCAACCTCGTCGGCGGCCAGCGGCTGCGCGAGACCTCGCCCGGCGTCTTCGACGTCACCCGTTTCGACCGCGGGGTGATCGACGCCCCGCTGGAAGGCGCCGCCGCCCTGCTGCGCGCCCGCGGCGGCGATGAGCGGGAGTTGACGCTCGGGGAGTTGCTGGACGGCATGCGCAACGGTCACCCGGGGATCAACAAGGCCACCATGGCCGCCGAGTTCAACGCGCGCCTCGCCCGCGCCCTCTCCCTGCCCTTCCTGCCGCTGCTCGCCGTGCCGCTGGCGCTCTCGGCCAAGCGCTCGGGCCGGGCGCCGGGGCTGGTGGTGGCGGGCGTCACCCTGCTCGCCTTCCACCACGGAGTGCAGTTCGCCGAGAGCCTGGCCGGCGCCGGGCGCATCCCCGCCGCGATGGTCTGGCTGCCCTACGCCGTCTTCGTGGCTTTGTGCCTGTGGTCCTTCCACGGCTGCCGCGCGCGGCCAGGCCAGACCCCGCTGACCCCGATCGTCGAGGCGATCTCCGACGTCATCGCCTGGGCCAAGGCGCTGGTGAAGCCGAAGCGGGCGGCGACGGCATGACCCTCACCCGCCACATCGGCCGGCTGGTCGCCTTCCGCATCGCCGCG
>DASPLZ010000136.1:0-2954 GCA_035627295.1 Phenylobacterium sp.
CTCGCGCGCGTTCTTCAGGACGCTGACCAGCGCGTCCATGTCGTGGCCGTCGATCGGGCCGACGTAGTAGAAGCCCAGCTCCTCGAAGAAGGTGCCGCCGGTGACCATCCCGCGGGCGTATTCCTCGGCCTTGCGGGCCGCCTCCTTCAGCGGCCGCGGCAGGGCGCCGGCCACCTGCTTGCCGAGCTTGCGGATCGAGCGATAGCCCCCGCCGGAGACCAGACGGGCCATGTAGGCGCTCATCCCGCCGACCGGGGGCGCGATGGACATGTCGTTGTCGTTCAGGATGACGGTCAGCTGGCCGGTGGTCTCGCTGGCCTTGTTCATCGCCTCATAGGCCATGCCGGCGCTCATGGCGCCGTCGCCGATCACCGCTACCACGCTGTGGTCCTCGCCCTTGGCGTCGCGCGCCGCGCCGAAGCCGAGGGCGGCCGAGATCGAGGTCGAGGCGTGGGCCGCGCCGAAGGGGTCGTATTCGCTCTCGGCCCGCTTGGTGAAGCCCGAGAGCCCCCCGCCCTGGCGCAGGGTGCGGATGCGGTCGCGCCGGCCGGTGAGGATCTTGTGCGGATAGGCCTGGTGGCCGACGTCCCAGATCAGGATATCCTTCGGCGTCTCGTAGACGTGGTGGATCGCCACCGTCAGCTCGACGACGCCGAGCCCCGCGCCCAGGTGGCCGCCGGTCACCGAGACCGCGTCGATGGTCTCGGCGCGGAGTTCCTCGGCCAGCTGCTTCAGCTCGGCTACCGAGAGCCCCCGCGTGTCGGCGGGCGAGGCGATCTTGTCGAGCAGGGGGGTGACGGGCATGGGCCTGGAACTACCGGGAAGACGCTTTAGTGACGCCGCTCTAGCACGAAATCGACGCTGTCTCGCAGCGGATCGGCCCGCGGGCCGAAGGGATCGAGGTGCGCCTTGGTCTGGGACTTGAGGTGCGCGAGGCGCTCGCGCGCCGCCTCGACGCCGAGCAGGGTGACGAAGTTGGTCTTGCCCTTGGCCAGGTCCTTGCCGCCGCTCGCCTTGCCCATCAGCGCCGCATCGCCCTCGGCGTCCAGCAGGTCGTCGACGATCTGGTAGGCCAGCCCCAGGTCGTGAGCGAAGCCCATCAGGGCGTGCCGCTCCGGCTCCTGGGCGTGGGCCATGATCAGCGGGATCTCGAAGGCGTAGGCGATCAGCGCGCCCGTCTTCAGCCGCAGCATGCGGGCCATCGCGCCCAGGTCGTCGGCGACGCCGATCAGGTCGATCGCCTGGCCGCCGCACATGCCGCCCGCCCCCGCCGCGCGGGCCAGCCGGCGGATCAGCTCCACCCGCACCCGGGCGTCCGGATGGGTGTCCTGGTGGGCCAGGATCTCGAAGGCGGCGGCCTGCAGGGCGTCGCCGGCGACGATGGCGGTGGCCTCGTCGTAGGCCAGGTGCGTCGCCGGCTGGCCGTGGCGCACGTCGTCGTCGTCCATCGCCGGCAGGTCGTCGTGGATCAGGCTGTAGACGTGGATGCACTCCAGGGCGCAGGCGGCCCGCAGCACCCGCTGCTCGTCGAGATCGAACATCCGCCCGGCTTCCAGCGCCAGGAACGGCCGCAGACGCTTGCCGCCGCCCAGCGCGGCGTAGCGCATCGCTTCGGTCAGCCGCGCTTCCGGCCCCTCGGCGAGCGGCAGCAGGGCGTCCAGCGTCGCCCGCACCCGCTCGGCCGCCTCGCCCACGCGTGCGGCGACCTCTGCGGGCATCAGTTGAACTCGGCGGGCTCGACGCCGGGGCCCTGCGGCCCCTGGGTGATGCGTTCCACCTGCAGGCGCGCAGCGTCGAGCTTGGCCTCGCAGTGGGCCTTCAGGGCCGCGCCGCGCTTGTAGATCTCGATGGAGCGCTCCAGCGGCGCCTGGCCGGATTCCAGCTCGGCGACGATCTTCTCCAGCTCGGCGAGAGCCTGTTCGAACGAGAGGGCGGCGATGTCGTCGGGGGCGTCGGTCATGGCGGCTCAAGACTAGGCGGCGGGGCCGGCGCGGGCAATGCGGCGACGCCATTCTCCGACGCGGGCTTTCCTGAGTTTGGACTTTACTGTACAGCCTCCGCTCCGCGGGAGGGATCGGTGAGTCAGCTCAGCATGAGGCGCATCTCCATCGTCGGCTGCTCCGGCGGGGGCAAGTCGACCCTGGCGAAGAAGCTGGGTGACCGGCTGGGCCTCAAGGTGATCCACATCGACCAGCTCTACTGGCTACCCGGCTGGGTGGAGCGCGACCCGGCGGACGTCCGCCGGCTGGTCGCGGAGGCGGCGGCCGGCGAAGCCTGGGTGATGGAGGGCAACAATTCGCGCACCTTCGACCTTCGCCTGCCGCGCACCGACACCCTGATCTGGATCGAACAGCCGCGCTGGCTGTGCCTCTACCGCGCGATCCGCCGCGCGGCCCTCGGCTTCGGCCGCTCGCGCCCGGACATGGCCGAGGGCTGCCCCGAGCGCTTCGACCTGGAGTTCTGGCGCTACATCTGGAACTTCAACCGCGTAACCGCGCCGCGCATGGCCGCGGGGGTCGCCGCCTTCGGGCCGCACCTGGAGATCGTCCGGCTGCACAGCGACCGCGAGATCGCCGCCTTCCTGGAAAGCTTCGATGGCGTTTGAGCGGCTGCCGATCGATGTCGCCCTGGTCGAGCGGCTGGTGGCGGCGCAGTTCCCCGAGTGGGCGCGCCTGCCGGTCCGCCAGGTGCTGCCCGGCGGCAACGACAACCGCACCTTCCGGCTGGGCGAGGACCTGCTGGTGCGCCTGCCCAGCCACGCCGCCTACGCCGCCGGGGTGGACAAGGAGCAGCGCTGGCTGCCGGCGCTGGCGGCGCAGCTGCCGCTGCCGATCCCGGCGCCGGTGGGCCTGGGCGCGCCGACAGCCGACTATCCCTGCGCCTGGTCTATCTACCGCTGGCTGCCCGGCGAGGCCGCCGCCGCCCGGCCGCCGGACGACCTGGTTCGCTTCGCC
>DASPLZ010000137.1:0-6494 GCA_035627295.1 Phenylobacterium sp.
GCCCAGGCTCTCCGAGTAGACGATCCGGTCGTCGATGTTGATGTGATAGGCGTCGGCCGTCAGCTCGAACCCGCCGGTGCGGAAGACGAGGCCTCCCGAGAAGTTGACTGAGGTCTCCGCGTCGAGCGGCTTGGCGCCGAGCGCGATGGCCACCGGGTCGGTGACCCGGAAGGTGCCGGCCTCGATCAGCTGGCTCACCGGCTGGCCGTTCACCACCGTGGTGACCAGGTTGGTCGAGGTGTAGCTGAAGTACTGCTGCTGCAGGGCCGGGGCCTTGAAGCCGGTCGACGCCGAGCCGCGCAGGGCGAAGGACTCATTGAAGTCGTAGCGCGCCGAGAGCTTGCCGGTGAGGGTCGAGCCGAAGTCGGAATAGTCCTCGAAGCGGGCGGCCGCCGCGACCGAGAACGCCTCGGTCAGGTTGCCTTCCACGTCGATATAGGCGCCCCAGCTGTGGCGGCCCTCGTCGGTGATGTTGGAGGGCTGGAAGCCAGGAAAACCCTGTGCGACCGGGGCTCCGTTGAACGGGCCCTTGGAGTAGGACGCCGGCTCGCCCGCGCCCACCTCGAAGCCTTCGTGGCGGTATTCGACGCCGAAGGCCACGTTCAGGGGGCTGGCCATGCCGACCTCGATCGCCTTCTTGGCGTCGACGCCCACCAGGAACTGATCATAGGCCAGGTCGCCGGCGTAGAAGGAGGTCTGGCTGGCGGCGCCATAGGTCACGTTCACCGAGTTCTGGGTGACGTACTCCAGTTCGTTGCGGCCGTAGCTGATGTTGAAGTCCAGCTCGAAGCCACCGGCCTCGCCGCGCAGCCCGCCGATCAGGTTGTAGTCGACGATGTCGCTGGCGATCTGGGGCAGGAAGCCGCCCGGATAGATCGCCGGCACGTTGCCGGAGTTGTTGTAGGCGCGGGCGGTGGCGGCCGAGACGCTTTCGCGGTCCTGGTAGCCGGCGACGCCATAGAGTTCCCAGCCGCCTGACAGCGGCACGCCGGCGTTGGCGTAGACCGTCCAGCTTTCCAGTTCCGGGTCGCCGAAGCGGCCCAGCACGATCGGGCGGCCGTAGGCGGGGAGGGCCACCGGGTCGGCGTAGTCCGAGCGGTTGGTCGGGTTGCGCTTCACATACTCGGCCGAGACGGTCAGGAAGCCCTCGTCGCCGAGCGGCAGGCCCTGCCAACCGGACAGCGAGTAGGTGACGCCGTCATTGGCGTCGCGTTCGCCGCGGGCGGTCTTCACTTCGGTGTCGTAGACGCCGTAGTTGGCGCTCAGCGAGCCGCCGGAGCGGGCTTCACGCAGGCGCAGGTTGATCACCCCGGCGATGGCGTCGGCGCCGTACTGAGCCGAGGCGCCGTCGCGCAGCACTTCCACCGCGCTGATCGAGACGGTCGGGATGGTGTTGAGGTCGAAGGCGGTCGAGCCGCGGCCGAGCGCGCCGTTGACGTTGACCAGGGCGCCGACGTGGCCGCGGACGCCGTTGATCAGCACCAGGGTCTGGTCGGGGGCGAGGCCGCGCAGGGTGGCCGGGCGGACGTGGTCCGAGCCGTCGCTGATCGCCGGGCGCGGGAAGTTGACCGCCGGGGTCAGGGCCGCGAGCGATTGGGCCAGTTCGGTGCTGGTGCCCTGGCGGGACAGCGCCTGGGCGTTGATGACGTCGACGGGCGCCAGGGTGTCGAGGCGCGTGCGGCCCTCGGCGCGGGTGCCGGTGACGACGACTTCCTCGACGGCGGCTTCGTCGTCCTGGGCGGCGGCGCCGGTGGCGACGAGGGTGAGGGCCGACGCGGCGGCCAGCAGCAAGCTGCGATGATACATGTATGAATTCCCCTACGCCGTCCGTGGCTTGAACTATCTGAACGGCGTTCAACCTTGAGGATAGGAAGCTTCGGGCAAGGTCCCTATGACGAAATTGCAACAGCGCAGATAGAAAAACGGCGCGGACCTTGGGCCCGCGCCGTTAATCTTTTCATGTCGAGACGATTCGTCTTGGCGTCGACTTGGGGCCTTAGGCTTCGTCGCCGAAGGTCTCCTGCGAGCCGGCCCCGCCTTCCAGCAGGTCCTGCGCCGCTTCGTCGGCCGCCGCGCGCTCGTCCTCGAACTGCGAGGCGATGACGTTCTCGCCGCGCGCCTGGCGCTCGGCTTCGTCGGCGCTGCGTGCGACGTTGACCGTCACGGTCACGGTCACTTCCGCATGCAGGCGCACCTTCACCTCGTGCAGGCCCAGCGCCTTGATCGGCTTGTCCATGTCGATCATGGACCGGTCGACCTTGCCGCCCTCGGCGTTGATGGCGTCCGCCACGTCGCGGCCGGAGACCGAGCCGTAGAGCTGGCCGGTGTCGCCCGCCGAGCGGATCAGCACGTAGGACGCCCCGTCGAGCTTCTCGCCCGACTTGGCGGCCGCGTCGCGGGCCTTCTCGTTGCGGCTTTCGATCTCGGCGCGCTGGGCCTCGAAGACCTTCAGGTTGGCTTCGGTTGCGCGCAGGGCCTTCTGCCGGGGCAGGAGGTAGTTGCGGGCGAAGCCGTCCTTCACCGTGACCACGTCGCCGATGGAGCCGCGCCCTTCGACGCGTTCGAGCAGAACTACTTTCATCTGATCCGCCCCTTATTTCACGACGTAGGGAAGCAGGGCGAGGAAGCGGGCGCGCTTGATCGCGCGGGCCAGTTCACGCTGCTTCTTGTTGGAGACGGCGGTGATCCGCGCCGGGACGATCTTGCCGCGTTCGGAAACGTAGCGCTGCAGGAGCTTGACGTCCTTGTAGTCGATCTTCGGGGCGTTGGCGCCGGAGAACGGGCACACCTTGCGGCGGCGGAAGAACGGGCGGCGGGCCGCGCCGGCGGCGGGGGCCGCGGGGGTGGTTTCAGCAGCGTCGGTCATGCTTCAGCTCCGTCCTGGAAGCCGCCGCGTTCCGGGCGCTCGCCACGGTCGTCATCGCGGCGGTCACGGTCGCGTTCGCGGCGCGCGAGGATCGGCGAGAGCTCCAGGTCGAGCTCCTCGACGCGCACGGTCATGTAGCGCAGCACGTCCTCGTTGATGGAGAGCTGGCGTTCCAGCTCCTTCACCGCATCGCCCGGCGCGTTGAGCGCGAGCAGGGAATAGTGACCCTTGCGGTTCTTCTTGATGCGGTAGGTGAGGTTGCGAAGACCCCAGTACTCGATCTTGGCGACCGAGCCGCCCTGCGCCTCGACGATTTCCTTGATGGTGTCGTTGAGGGCTTCGGCTTGCTGCGGCGAGATATCCTGCCGCGAGATGACCACGTGTTCGTAGAGTGCCATATGTCCTCTTCCGTATGGAAGGCGGCGCGGCCGGCGGCGGAAGGCCCGTCGGTCACGATGGATCTCGCAGCGTCGGCTCCGAAGGGCTCGGGGCCAGTGACGTCCGCGGCGAGACCGCCTGTCCGTGAAGGGCGCGGCTGATACGCGAAAAGGAGCTGGGAAGCAACCCGAACGCGGCCTGACCTCAGTCCGCCCGTCTCTCCATGGAGATGGCGTAGTCGCTGAACCCCACGGATCGCCAGAACATGGCGGCGGGCTCGTTGGCGGCCAAGACCTCAAGGGTGATGCGCCGCGCGCCACGCCAGGGCCCGTTGAGCAGCCACGCGATGGCTCCACGCCCGAACCCGTCGCGGCGGCGGGCGGCGACGATGAAGAACTGTCGCAGATGCCAACCGCCGTCTTCGGGCCGATACAGCGCGTAGCCGACCGGATCGTCGCCAGCGGAAAAGATCACGGCCTGGTAGTCGCCCGCAAGGAACGCGGCCATCCGCTCGCGCAGTTCTGCGGCCGACATCGGATTCCGATGGCCTTCGTCCTCGATCAGCGACCTGTTGAAGCTCGCAAGCAGATCGAGATCGCCTTCGGCCGCAAAGCGGGCCCGGAGTGAATGCGAAGCTATTTCTTCTTCCCCGCCTTCCACTGCTTCACGGCGGCGAGCGTGTGGGTCACGTGCTCGTCCGGCTTGAGGTTTGAGTAGGCCATCAGCACCTTGCCGTCCGGCGCGACCACGTAGGAGGTGCGGTCGGTCCAGCCGGGCTTCAGCGCCAGCTTGGCGTCATAGCCGGAGGCGATCTTCAGGCCGGGGTCGGCGGCGACCTTGAACTTGCCCGAGCAAGTCTTTGTATCGTTGGAGAACTCCGCCAGCCGGTCGGCGTTGCCCGCTGTCACCCCGATCACCGTCGCGCCGTTGGCGGTGAACTGGTCCATGGCGTCGGCGAAGGCCTTGGCTTCCAGGTTGCAGCCGCCGGTGTAGGCCGCGGGGAAGAAGAACACGACCACCGGCCCCTTCCTGCGCGCCTCGGCCAGGGAGAAGCTGGTCTGCTTGCCGGCCTGGAAGGCGGCGGTGGAGAAGTCCGGCGCCTTGGCGCCCACCTTCAGGGCCGCGAACGCCGGCGCCGCGACGGCGGTGAGGGCCAGGCCCAGCGCGAGGGATCGGATCATGTTTTTCGCTCCCGGACGCGCCGGGCGCGGTTCCTAGCCGGCCGGCGACGTGATGAAGTTCGCCATCGCCCGCTTCGGCTCGCCCCAGCTGGGCTTGATCTTGGCGGCGGTGGCGAAATCCTTGTAGGCGCCGGTCAGGTCGTCAAGCGCCCAGCGGGCCATGGCGCGGATATAATAGGCCTTCTCCGGCTGCTCTGTGCCGAGCTGCAGGCCCTTGTTGACCTCGCTCTCGACATCTCCGAACCGCTCCACGCCCAGGAAATAGGCCCCGCGCCCCACGAACGCCGCGCCCTTGTCGCGGTCGAGTTCGAGGGCCTTGTCGAAGTCGGCCAGCGCCGACTCCCAGTTCTTGCGGGTGATCAGGATGGCGCCCCGGTTCACATAGACCGACGCCTTGTCCTGCACCGAGAGCCCTTCCTGGTAGAGCGCCTGGTCGCAGACATCGAGGGCGGCGGAATCGCTGCGCCCCTCGTCGGCCATGGCCGTGCAGGCCGCGGCCTTGTCGCCGACCCAGGTGCCCGGATTGGCCAGCGCCGCGCCGGCGAGAGAGGAAAGGCCAATGACGGCGGCCACACCGACGCTTATCTTGCGCATGCGCGCCTCCCTTATGTGTTGGCCGCGAGCATGCCACGGAACGGCGATATCTGCGCGTTTCGACGCATGACATTTTCGTAAGCTTTTCAGGGGGCGTGAGGGTGATCGAGGCGGTGCTGTTCGACGTCGGCGGGCCGCTGGACCTGGAGGTCGCTCACGAGACGCGGGTCGACCGGCGTATGGTCGAGGTGCTGGGCGGCCTTGGCGTTGTCGTGGACCCCGCCACCCTGCGAGCGGCCTCCGACTGGGCCGTGGAGGTGTTCGCGCCGGACGCCTACCGCGCGATGCTCTGGCGCCTGGCCGGACCGGAGAAGCGCGAGGCGGCGCTCGCGGCCTGGGGCGCAAGCTCAGGCCCGCCGCTGCCCATCGACCCGCGGCCGGGGATCGGCGAGCTCCTGCGCGACCTGCGGGACCGCGGCCTGAAGCTCGGCCTCGCCGCCAACCAGCCCTCGCGCACGGTCGAACGGCTGCACGCCTGCGGCCTTGGCGAATTCTTCGACGGCAGCGAGACGACGGGAGACCACGGCTTCCGCAAGCCCGACGTGCGGCTTTTCCTGCGCGCCTGCGAGCGGCTGGGCGTGGCGCCTGAAGCCTGCGTCATGGTCGGCGACCGCATCGACTGCGACATCGCCCCGGCGCGTGTGCTCGGCATGAAGACCGTCCGCCTGGTCTACGGCCGCCACGCGGCGCAGCAGCCGCGCTGGGCAGGGGAGGTCCCGGACGCGGAGGTCGCCGACGCCGCCGGGATCGGGCGGGCGATCGCAGCGATGCTGTGATCTCCCTCCCCCTTGTGGGGAGGGTGGGCCGCGAAGCGGCTCGGGTGGGGGTCTTGCTGACTCGCCGCTGTCGTTGAGAGGCCGTGGTCCCCCACCCGTCTCGCCGCTTCGCGGCGATCCACCCTCCCCACAAGGGGGAGGGAGGGGGCTCAGCCGTTCGGCTCCACCAGGATCTTCACATGCGCCTCGGGGTCGCCGAGGTCGCGGAAGGCCTGCGCCACGCCGTCCAGCGGGACCTTGCCGGTCACCAGCCGCGAGACGTCGATCACGCCCTCGGCGAGGTTGTGCAGCGTCTGGCCGAACTCCTCGGGCGTGTAGCCGAAAACGAAGGTCAGCTCGATCTCCTTGGTGATGGCGATGGAGGGCTCGATCTTGTCGCTCTCCATGCAGACGCCGGCGACCACGATCTGGCTGCCGGCGGGCGAGGCCTCGATCAGCCCCTGCAGCACGCCCGGCGCGCCCACGCACTCGAACACCACCGGCCGGCCGAAGCTGCCGCCCATCATCCGCGCCATCCGCTGGGCCGCGCCGGTCACCGGCACGCCGAAGCCCTCCCAGCGCTTGTGCGGCGACTCCACGGCCGGATCGACCACCACGTCCGCGCCCATCATCTCGGCGGCGGCGCGGCGGCGGGGCGAGAAGTCGGCGGCGATCACCGGGCCGTGCCCGGCGGCCTTCAGCGAGGCGATCACCGAAAGG
>DASPLZ010000138.1:0-3206 GCA_035627295.1 Phenylobacterium sp.
GCTCGCCTCGGCGCGGCGATGCTGGAGCCGAAGCGCGCGGTCGCGGCGGTGCTGGGACCGAAGTCGGCGATGAAGGCGGCCGATCAATTCGAGCGGGCGCTATTCGCTTGAGGCGGTAAGATGCGGCCCGGTTCGAACGGAGCCGCTTATGACAGACCGTCCTGCCTTCATCGCCCATTGGCGCGATCTCGAGAACGACAAGCCAAACCAGTACCGCGGCAGCGATGAGCCGCTGGCCTTCAACGCCTCGCTTGCGCGCAAGCTCGGCCTGGCGCGCATCGGCATCCACCACGTGCGTGTCCCGCCCGGTCGCCGGATCAGCTATCCGCACGCCGAGAGCGCCGAGGAGGAGTTCGTCTTCGTCATCGAGGGCCGGCCGGACGCCTGGATCGACGGCGTACTGTACGCCCTGGAGCCCGGCGACAGCGTGGCCTTTCCGGCCGGCACGGGCATCTGCCACACCTTCCTCAACAACACGCCGGACGAGGTGCGGCTGATCGTGGTGGGCGAGAAGGACAAGGAGGAGAACCGCATTCACTACCCGCTGAATCCCGAACTCGAAGCGATGCGGGAGGACCGCTGGGTTGACCCGCCGACGCGTCTCGCCGGCAACCACGACGGGCGGCCGCGGCTCCGTCAGGATTGAAGCTTAGACCGCCGCCGCCAGCGCCTTCGCCAGGTCGCCCTTCGTCTTCACCTGCACGCGCTCCAGCCCTAGCCAGTCGGCCATCGCCTGAAGCTGCGCCGCCAGCCGCGCCGGGGTCTCGGCGCTCGCCCAGGGCTCGGCGTGGGAGGCCTGCACCAGCAGCACGCCGGCCTTGCGGTCCGCCTTCAGGTCGACCCGCGCGGTGATCGCCTCGCCCTGAAGGAAGGGCAGCACATAGTAGCCGTGGGTGCGCTTGTGCTCGGGCGTGTAGATCTCCAGCCGCACCTTCACGCCGAACATCCGCTCGGCCCGCTCGCGGAACCAGATCAGGTTGTCGAACGGCGAGAGCAGGGCGTCGGTCGCCACCCTGCGCGGCAGCACCGCCTTGGGATCGAGATAGGCCGGCTCGCGCCAGCCCTTCACCGCCACGCGGAGAAGCTGGCCCGCCTCGACCAGTTCGGCCACCCGCGCTTGGCTCTCCTTCGGCCCCATGCGGAAGTAGTCGCGAAGATCGCGCTCCGTCGCCACGCCCTGGGCCCGCGCGGCGATGAGGATCAGCCGCCGCTGGGCCTCGCCGCGATCCGGGGTCGGAGCGTTGACGATCCGAGCGGGCAGGGCGCGCTCGGTCAGGTCGTAGACCCGCTCGAAATTGCTCTTCCGGGTCCTGGCGGTCAGCCGGCCGGTCCAGAAGAGGCACTCCAGCGCCCGCTTGCCCTCGCTCCAGCCCCACCAGCCCTTCTGCCCCGGCGCGCCGTGGCCGAGCTCGGAGGCCGGCATGGGGCCGCGGCGCTCGATCTCGGCCAGCACCTTCTGCACGAACGGCCGCTGCTCGCGCAGGGTGCGGGCCACGCCCTTCCAGATGCCGACGCCGGCCTCGGCGTCCTGCATCCGCCAGCGCAGCAGGGGCTGGGCGGCCAGCGGCGCGAGCGAGGCCTCGTGCGCCCAGTATTCGAACAGCGGCGAGCGCTTGCCCCAGGCGATCTCCTCCAGGAGCGCGCGCGGATAGCCGCCCAGCCGCGAGAAGAACGGCAGGTAGTGGGTGCGCGAGACCACATTCACCGAGTCGATCTGGATCACGCCCAGCCGGTCGACCAGCCCGGTCAGATGCTTGCGCCCGACCTCGGCCGGACGCCGCGCGGCGAAGCCCTGGGCGGCCAGGGCGATGCGCCGCGCTTCCAGCGCCGAAAGGGTCTCGCGCGCCCTCACGCCTAGCGGTGCAGCCGCCCGTCGGTGAGGGCGGCGGGCTCGAACGGAAAGAGGATCGCCGGGTCGGGCTTGTCGATGCCCTCCAGCAGCGCCTTGGGGGCGATCCGGTGCAGGAGGTGGCGGATGACGTTCAGCCGCGCGGTCTTCTTGTCGTCGGCCCGCACGCAGACCCACGGCGCTTCCGGCGTGTGCGTGCGCTTCAGCATCTCGTCGCGGGCGGCGGTGTAGGCGCTCCAGCGTTCCTGGGCGACGGCGTCCAGCGGGCTGATCTTCAGGGCCTTCAGCGGGTCGGTGCGACGCGCCTCCAGCCGTTCGGCCTGCTCCTCCTTGGAGATGTCGAGCCAGAGCTTGGTCAGGGTCATCCCGGAATCCAGCAGCATGCTCTCGAAGGCCGGCACGTCGCGCAGGAAGACCTCCTGCTCGGCGGCGGTGGAGAACCCCATCACCCGTTCGACGCCGGCCCGGTTGTACCAGGAGCGGTTGAACAGCACGAGCTCGCCCGCCGCCGGCAGGTGGGCCGTGTAGCGCTGGAAGTACCACTCACTGCGCTGGCGGTCCGAGGGCTTGGGCAGGGCCACCACCCGGGTGTTGCGGATGGAGAGGTGCTCGACGATCCTCTCGATGGTCCCATCCTTGCCGGCGGCGTCGCGGCCCTCGAAAATCACGAGGTCCTTCTCCCCCGTCTCGACGGTGTGCTGCTGGGTGCGCACCAGAGCGATCTGGAGCTTCTCCAGCTCGGCCTCGTAAGCCTTCTTGGCGTCTTTTCTCTTGCCCATGGCCAAAGCCTAGCTGGGAGCGGGGCCGAAGCGAAGCTAGAGATCGCCGGATGATCCGCTTGCACGTCCGAGAACCGCTGGCCGCCGGGGGCAGGTTCGACCTCCCCGCCGACCAGGCGCGCTACCTCGTCTCGGTGATGCGCCGCGGCGTCGGCGACGAGGTGCTGGTGTTCAACGGCGCGGACGGGGAATGGCGCGCGCGCCTGGCCGAAGCCGGCAAGCGCGGCGCACGGCTGGAGCTGGTCGAACAGACGAGGCCGCAGACGGCGGGGCCGGACCTCGACCTCGTTGTCGCGCTCGTGAAGCGGACCCGTCTGGAGACCATCGTCGAGAAGGCCGCGGAACTGGGCGCGCGTCGCGTGCGGCTGGTGATCACCGAGCGCACCAACGCCGACCACACCCGCGTCGATCGCCTGCAGGCGATCGCGACGGAGGCCGCCGAGCAGACCGGACGTCTCGACGTGCCGCAGATCATTGCGCCGGAAAAGCTGGAGCGCCTGCTCGCAGCTTGGGACGACCGCCGCCTCTTGTTCTGCGACGAAGCCGGCGATGCAGAGCCGGTGCTGCAAATCCTCCCC
>DASPLZ010000139.1:0-2716 GCA_035627295.1 Phenylobacterium sp.
GTCGGGCGGGACCCTGGTCGCCAAGCCGAGCTCCAAGCGACCCCGGAAACTGGCCGACCCCGATCCCGGGCCGCGCGCGGGCATCGACTATGTCCGCCTCGCCGAGCCGGAGCCGGGCCGGCCGCCGGGGTACGGGAGCACGATCGCGCCGGGGACGATGTTCCACTACGACGGCGTGCCGGCCGACCACCTGGCCGACGTGATCGCCGCCGCCTCCGGCCAGACGAGCCACGCCTTCGCCACCGAACAGCTCCTGCGACCGCTGGGCGTGGAAAACACCGCCTACCAGCCCGAGGGGATCGACCCGCGCGGCAACATCCGCATCGGCGGCTCGATGGAACTCTCGGTGCGCGACATGGCCCGGCTCGGGCAGCTGTGGCTGAACGGCGGGCGCTGGGGCGGTCGCCAGCTGGTCGACGCCGCCTATGTCCGCCAGGCGATCACCCCGTCGGCGCTCAATCCGGACTACGGCTTCCTCTGGTGGCTGAACACCAGCGGCCGGCTGCCGGCGCCCTGCAGCATGTTCAACGCCTCGGGCGCCTTCGGTCAGTACGTCTTCGTCGTGCCTGAGCAGAAGCTGGTGGTCGCCACCATGGGCTTCGCCGAGCCGCCGCCGGCGGGCGCTGCGCCCGCTCAGCGCCTCGACGTGCGGATCTGGGAGGTGCTGGGGCCGGCCCTTGGGACCGCGCCTTGCAAGGGATGATGTCGGCGCCGGGCGGCGTCGCCTTCCCCGGGCCCGCTGGAAGCTCCTTCCCTCTGAGGCGTGACCGTCAAGGCCACGGGCGGGGTGCGTGGCGTCAACCTTGATCGGAGGCAGGCCTAGATCCGCCCCGTTGCATTGGCGACGCGCGCGGAGATCACCCGCACCGCCTCGATGATCTCGTCCAGGTGCGCCCCGGTGAAGCGCTCGTCCGGGCCGGAGGCGCTGAGCGCCGCGCGGCCGAAGCCGTCGCGGGTGGGAAGCGAGGCGGCGACGCCGACCACGCCGGGCGTGTACTTCGACTTGGTCATCAGGGCGTAGCCGCGGCCGCGGACGGCCTCGAGTTCGCGCATCACCTCGTCGGGATCGAGGTCGCGGGCGTGCGGGCTCTCGGCCCGGCCGCGTTCGATGAGCGGGCGCGGTTCCGGCTCCTGCGCCAGCATCGCCTGGCCGGAGGCGTTGAGCAGGGCCGGGATGCGCGAGCCCGGCCGGGCGGTGAAGCGCAGGGCGCGGGGGGCGACGATCTTGTCCAGCACCAGCACCTGGTGGCCGTCGAGGATGCTCAGCGTCGTGGTCTCGCCGGTGATCCGGTGCAGCTCCTGCAGATAGGGCGCGGCGGCGCGCTTGACCGGATGGGCGCTGATCACGCTGGCGCCCAGCTCCCAGGCCTTCAGGGTCGGGGCGTAGCGGCCGGTCTCCAGCTCCTTGTGGACATAGCCGAGCTGGGAGAGGGTCGAGAGCAGGCGGTGCGTATTGCTTTTCTGCAGGTCGAGGTCCTGGGCGATCTGCGAGAGGCGCATGGGCGCCTCGGCGCGCGCCAGCAGTTCGAGGACCGCCAAACCCTTTGCAACTGTCGTATCCATCA
Source organism: Phenylobacterium sp. (assembly GCA_035627295.1). GTDB lineage: Bacteria > Pseudomonadota > Alphaproteobacteria > Caulobacterales > Caulobacteraceae > Phenylobacterium. The sequence continues at coordinate 1,566 of DASPLZ010000139.1, forward strand.
GGCGCCTTATCGTCCCGAGCGTGTATCCACGCTCATTCCGCTATTTGGAACACAATGCAAGGTCATTGTTTCCTGGGCGCAAATGGCGCGGGCCTCGTCGGACATGTTCCATTAAATGGAAATGACATTCGAAATATCGAACGATGTTGACGCTTGTGCGTCGGTTGCGCGATGTTGCTCGCCATAAAAAGCGCCGGACGATCGATCCGGCCGGGAGGGCCAGTGACCGCCAGCACAGCCGCAGAGACATCCGGGGCCTCCGGCGAGGCGGCGCGCTTTTCGCCGGGCTACCAGCGGCTGGTGATCGGCATCCTGGTCTGCGTGCTGATCCTCAACGTGCTGGACCGGCAGGTGATCAACGTCCTGGCCGAGCCGATCAAGCGAGACCTGGGGCTGAGCGACACCCAGCTCGGCCTGGTCACCGGCCTCTTCTTCGCGATCTTCTACAACACCGTCAGCATCCCGCTCGGCCGCGTCGCCGACAACCTCCGGACCAACCGCGTCCAGCTGATCAGCGGCTGCCTGGCGGTCTGGTCGGGGATGACCGCGCTCTGCGGCGCGGCGCACAGCTTCTGGCACATCGTGCTGGCGCGTATCGGCGTAGCGACGGGAGAGGCGGGCTGCGTGCCGCCGGCCCATTCGCTGATCGCCGACACCGTGCCCAAGCACAAGCTGGCCATGGCCCTGGCCATCTTCGGGCTGGGCTCGCCGATCGGCGCCTTCCTGGGCAAGTCGCTGGGGGGCGTGCTGAACGACCTCTACGGCTGGCGGGCGGCCTTCTTCATCGTCGGAATCCCGGGGCTGCTGCTGGCCGGGCTGATGTGGTGGGTGCTGAAGGAGCCGCGCCGCATGGGCCTCGCCGGCCCGGCGAAGGTCGAGCCGAAGGTCCCGCTGAAGGAGGTGGTCGCCGAGATCCGCGGCTCCAAGGCCTTCGTGAACATCATCCTGGCGGTGGCGAGCGCGGCCCTGCTCGGCGCCGGCGGCAGCGTCTGGGGGATGATCCACTTCCTGCGCAACCATGAGCTTTCCACCACCCAGGCCGGGTTCTGGCTGGGGGTGACGGGCGGGATCGCCGGGGCGTGCGGCACCTGGGTCGGCGGCGTGCTGGCCGACCGCTGGGGGCAGAAGAACCCGCGCCACTACATGACGCC
>DASPLZ010000140.1:0-3380 GCA_035627295.1 Phenylobacterium sp.
AGCGAGCCCAAGTCTTTCATCACATCACTCCGGTCTGCCGGTCGGCGATCTCGTGGACGTTGCCGAACGGATCATAGAAGGCCGCATAGCGCCCGTCGGCGCCCTGTGCGGGGCGCTGGTGCAGGAAGCGCACGCCCTTGCTGCTCAGCTCCGCCTGCCGGGCCGCCACATCCTCGGTCTCGAAGACGAACACCGAGGCGGCCTCGTTGGCGTAGTCGGTGATCGGCGCGGGCTTGGCGGCGCGAAAGGCGACCAGCGGCGGGCCGCCTGAGGCGAACTCCAGCCGGTCGGCGCTCTCGGCGGCCAGCGAAAAGCCCAGCACCTCGCCGTAGAAGCGCTTGGCCTCGGCGAAGTCGGTCACGAAGACCATCATCGACTTCAGGCGCACGCGGATCAGTCCTCGTCCTCGTCGGCGCCTTCCGGCGCGGAGGGCGGGGCCGCATCGGTTCCCAGCTGGCGCACCTGCAGGATCTCCGCGCCGGGGAAGGCTTCCATCACCGAGCGCACGAAGGGGTCGGCCTCGATCTCGGCGCGGGTCTCGCGGTGCTCGCGCTTCTGCTTTTCCCAGAGACTCTCGGCCCCGCCGCCGCCCTCGGCGGCGATCAGCCAGGGCTGGCCGGTCCATTCCTTCAGCCGCGAGACCAACCGCTGGGCGAGGTTCGACGGCGCGCCGGGGGCCGGCTCGAAGACGATCGCGCCGGGGCGGAAGCTGATCGGGCGCACGAAGCGCTCGACGTCCAGCTTCAAGGCGATGTCGCGGCGCTGGCCGATCAGGGCGACGACGTCCTCGAAGGACTGCAGGGTCACCAGCGGCTGGGCCGACGCCTCGGGGCGAGGCGCGAGCTGGCGGGCCGCGGCGCTCGCGGCCCCGCCGCCGGAGCCGCCTTGGCCTCCGCCGCCCGCGGGCGCTCCGCCGCCGACCGGTTCGCCGGATTGCAGGCGCTTGAGGGCCTCCTCGGGGCCGGGCAGGTCGGCGGCGTAGGCGAGGCGGATCAGGGCCATGTCGGCGGCCGCCGCCGCGTCGGGCGCACGGCGCACCTCCTCATAGGCCTTCAGGGTCAGCTGCCAGAGGCGCGAGAGGACGCCCGCCGAGACCGCCGCCCCGATGGCCGCCAGCCTGGCGGCCTGCTCCTTGGGCAGGGTCAGGGCCTCCAGGCCGATGGCCTTGGCGAGGGAGGCCGAATGGACGTGCTCCAAGAGGTCGAGCATCACCTGCGCCGGGTCGGCCCCGAAGCCGTAGAGCGTGCGGAACGCGCCGATGGCGCCCGCCGCATCGCCGCGCATCACGGCTTCCAGGAGGCCGATGGTCTGCGCCCGGTCGGCCAGGCCCAGCATGTCGCGGATCACCGCCGCGCCGATGGTCTCGCCCGGCTCGGCCTGGACGATGGCCTGGTCGAGCATCGACTGGGCGTCGCGCACGCTGCCCTCGGCGGCCCGGGCGATCAGCATCAGCCCCTCGTCGTCGAAGAGCGCGCCCTCGTTGGCGGCGATCATCTTCAGGTTCTCGATGATCTGATCGGGTTCCACGCGGCGCAGGTCGAAGCGCTGGCAGCGGGAGAGGATGGTCACCGGCACCTTGCGGATTTCGGTGGTGGCGAAGATGAACTTGGCGTGCGGCGGCGGCTCTTCCAGGGTCTTGAGCAGCGCGTTGAACGCCGCCGTCGAGAGCATGTGCACTTCGTCGATGATGTAGACCTTGTAGCGCGCCTCCACCGGGCCGTAGCGGACCCCGTCGAGCAGCTCGCGCATCTCGTCGACCTTGGTGCGGCTGGCGGCGTCGAGCTCCAGCACGTCCATGTGCCGACCCTCGATGATGGCGCGGCAGTGGCGGCCCTCGGTCGCCAGGTCGAGGCTCGGCTGGTGGACCTCTTCGGTCTCATAGTTCAGCGCCCGGGCCAGCAGCCGCGCGGTGGTCGTCTTGCCCACTCCGCGCACGCCGGTGAGCATGAAGGCGTGGGCGATGCGGCCGGTGGCGAAGGCGTTGCGCAGGGTGCGCACCATCGCCTCCTGCCCGTAGAGGTCCTCGAAGGTGCGCGGCCGGTACTTGCGGGCCAGCACCGTATAGGCCGCGGCCGTGTCGGCCACGGGCGCCGGCGGGCCGCCGAACATGTCGTCGGTCGCCGGATCGCGCTCGGGCGCGTCCGATTCGAGACTGAGGTCGTCGTCGGCCATCGGGGGAACAATAGAGGAAGGTGGAGACCGGACAACGACCCGGAGCGAAACTCGTTGTGGCTGCTGCCTTCCGGCCCTGACCAGGTTGGCGAGGACTCCGCCCGTCGCCGATCTCCGAGCGCTATATCGGGCGCCGAGGCGCAGGGCGCAAGCGCCGCAAGGCCCGTCTCATATCTCACATCTCACCAGGCTCCAGGGATCGGCGAGATATGAGATGTGAGAAACCCTTGCGCTTATCCCCGCTCATCAAGCCGGTGGCATAGTGGCTGTCCAGGTTCTGCGCCGGCCCAGCTCGTCCCTCCCGAGAGGAACGAGGAGGAGGAGGCTGTCCGCGATCAGGCGGAGAGCTGACAGCGCCAAGCTGCCGATGGGCCGTCTCACATCTCATATCCCAGCCGCCCTTGCGGGCTCTTGGGATATGAGATGTGAGACGGCGCGGCTCGCTTGCCGGGCGGCCTGCAATAGGTCACGAAGCGCGCATGGCTCTCGATGTCTTCCTGAACACCTTCGCCGGCAATCCGCTGGATCGCGCCAGCGAGCGGCGCGTGGACGCGGCCTGGCTGGCCGAGAAGATCAACGCCCCCGACAGCCTCGGCATCGCGCTCTGGAACGGCAAGCCGCTGGTGGAGAAGGCGGGGGACGGCGGGCTGCAGATCGCCTACCTGCGGGCCGACATGTGCGAGGAGCTTTCCGGCGGGGCCGAGCGGCTGCTGTTCATGGGCCTCTGGAAGGAAACGGCGGTCTTCGCCGTCGACCTGGAGGGCGGGGCCGACCCGGCCGAGGGGCCGCTCTCGGGCCTCGGGGCCTTCGAGGACCTGCGCGCCAGCGCCCTTCGCATGCCGGCTACCGACGCGGCGATCCTGGCCACCGCCAAGGCGATGTTCGAGTGGCGCAGGAAGCACCGCCACTGCGCCAACTGCGGCGAGCCCTCCGACGTGGTGGAGGGCGGCTGGAAGCGCGTCTGCCCGGCCTGCCACGCCGAGCACTTCCCGCGCACCGATCCGGTGGCGATCATGCTGGCGGTGCATGGCGAGAAGGCCCTGCTCGGCCGGCAGGCGGCCTGGCCCAAGGGGATGTTCTCGGCCCTGGCCGGCTTCATCGAGCCCGGCGAGAGCATCGAGGAGGGCTGCGCCCGCGAGCTCTACGAGGAGGCGGGGCTGCGCGCGACCAGGGTGCGCTACCACTCGACCCAGCCCTGGCCCTATCCG
>DASPLZ010000141.1:0-2538 GCA_035627295.1 Phenylobacterium sp.
ACGCCTGCTCGCGGTGCACCCGGCGCACGGCGTCCATGGCGCCCTCGAAGCCGTCGGCGTCGGCGACGGCGCGGTTCATGGCCGCCTCGACCTCCAGGGCGTCGAAGAAGGAGGCGTCCAGCATGGCGTCGATGGCGGCCGGCCGCTGGGCCAGGGTGCGGGCGAGCTTGGGCGCGAAGGCCAGGAGCTCGACCAGCCGCTCGAAGAGGCCGGGCTGGGCGATGAACAGGGATTGCAGCTGCACGCCCGAGCTCAGGCCGGTGAAGAAGTCGGCGAAGCGGTTGAAGGCCGCGTCGGGCGCGCCGGTGGCCGCCGCGGCGTCCAGCAGGCGCGGGGCGAGCTGGGTGAAGAGCTCACGGCCGCGCTCGGTGCGCGTGGCGTTGATGCGCCCGTGGTGCCAGCCGCGGATCGCCTGGGAGACCTGGGCGGGGCTGGAGAAACCCATCCGCTTGAGGGTGGCGAGGGTCTCGGGATCGTCGTCGACCCCGGTGAACACCAGGCTGCCGAACTTAGAGGACAGCGACTCCTCGTCCTGGAAGAGCTCGCCGTAGCGGCTGTTGACGGCCTTCAGCGTGCGCACCACCGCCGCGTCGAAGCTCGGCAGGCGGTCGTAGCCCGACAGCGCCGCCACCCGCCGCCGTTCGCCGGCCGCTTCCGGCAGGCGGTGGGTCTGCTCGTCGGCGATCATCTGGATGCGATGCTCGACGTCGCGCAGCAGATGATAGCCGGCGGCCATGTCGCGCGCCGCGGCGTCGGACACGTGGCCGGCGGCGCGCAGAGCCTCCAGCGCCTCCAGGGTGCGCCGGCCGCGCAGCTCCGGATGACGGCCGCCGAGGATCAGCTGCTGGGTCTGGACGTAGAACTCGATCTCGCGGATGCCGCCGCGGCCCAGCTTCACGTCGAGCCCCGGCGCGGTCAGGCGCTCGTCCACCTTGTGGGCGTGGATCTGGCGCTTGATGGAGTGGATGTCGGCGATAGCGGCGAAGTCGAGGTTCTTGCGCCAGATGAAGGGCTGCAGCTCCGCAAGGAACGCCTCGGCGCGCGGAATGTCGCCGGCGCAGGCGCGGGCCTTGATGAAGGCCGCCCGCTCCCAGTTCTGGCCGACGGTCTCATAGTATTCCACCGCCGCCGGCACGGGCACGGCGTGCGGGGTGGAGGAGGGGTCGGGCCGCAGGCGCAGGTCGACCCGGAAGACGTAGCCGTCCACCGTCCGCTCCTGCATCAGGTTGGCGACCGCCTGGGTGAAGCGCACCGCGAAAGCCTGTGGCTCGACGCCATCGGCGAGCGGCAGCTCGTCCGGTTCGTAGAAGACCGAGATGTCGATGTCGCTGGAGTAGTTGAGCTCGAAGGCGCCGTGCTTGCCCATGGCGATGGCGAACCAGCCGGGCAGCGGCCCCTCGTCCCCCTCCCCCAGGCGAACCAGCCGGCCGGCGTCCAGCTCGGCCCGGGCGGCGGCCTTCACCGCCGCCGTCAGCGCCGCGTCGGCGAAGTGGGTGAGCGCGTCGGTCACCGGGTCGAGACCCCAGATCCCGCCGAGGTCGGCGAGCGCGGTCAACAGGTGCGCCTCGGCCTTGGCCTCGCGCAGGCGGCGTGGAACCTCCTCCAACGGGCTGTCGCCTGCCGCCGCCGTTTCCACCAGCAGCGCCGCCAGACGCTCGGCCGGGTCGTTGGCCAGGACCCGTTCCAGGTGCTCCGGGCGACGCCGGGCCAGGCCGGCCAGGTAGGGAGAAGCCGCGAACACCGGTGCGAGAGCCTCCCAGGCCGCCTCCGCAGACGCCGGCAGATGTTCCCGCGCCCGCTCGGCGGCCTTGGGATCGATCACGGGACCGCAGAGGCCGAGCTGCTCGGCGAGCGCCATCGTCAGCCCGCCCTTGGCAGGACGAGCGCCGCGCGCAGGCCGGGACCCATCTCGCCCACCTTGCCGGGGCCCTCGTCGATCTCCAGCCGCCCGCCGTGCGCCTCGGCGACGGCGGCGACCAGCGAGAGGCCGAGGCCCGCGCCGGGCGCGTTGCGGCTGTTCTCCAGGCGCACGAAGCGCTGGACCACGCGGCCGCGGTCCTCCTGCGGCACGCCCGGGCCGGTGTCGGTGACGGAGAACTCGACCTCGCCGGACGAGCGTCGGCGGACCCGCAGCTTCACCGCCCCGCCGACGGGGGTGTACTTGCAGGCGTTGTCCATCAGGTTGGCCAGGGCCTGGGCGAGGAACTCGCGGTTGGCGCGCACGGTCAGGCCCTGCTCCAGCTCGGCGTCGAAGGACTGCTCCTTCTCCTCGCAGACCGGCTCGTAGAGCTCGGCCATGTCGGCGGCCAGTTCGGACGGATCGAACACCGCCGGGTCGGGGATCGAGCGCGCAGCCTGCAGGCGCGCGATGGAGAGCACGGCGTTGAAGGTCTTCAGCACCCCGTCGGCGTCCTCCAGCGCCTGGTGCATGGCCTGGCGGGGGTCGGCCTTGCCGGCCTCGACGTCGAGGAGGGCCGCTTCCAGCCGGGCGCGCAGGCGGGTGAGCGGCGAGCGCAGGTCGTGGGCGATCGCGTCGCC
>DASPLZ010000142.1:0-14081 GCA_035627295.1 Phenylobacterium sp.
GGCGACCAGGATCGCGACGAACAGCGCCGCCGGCCAGGCGTAGCGTCCGGCCGCCTTGCGCCCGGCGGTCCACGCGATGGCGGCCAGGGCGATGAGGCCGATCTCCACCGCCTGCTCGACGACCGGCAGGTTCCAGAGCCCGAAGCCCACCTTGGCTCCGCCGGGCCACAGCGCCAGGTCCGGGCGGTGCACGAGGAGGTCGGTCAGCCAGTGGGAGAAGACCACCAGCCCGACCATGATCGCCGCCCGCCGTGGCAGCTTCAGCAGCCCCCGCGCCGCCAGCGCGCCGGTCAGCGACCACAGGAGGGCCGCCGGCAGGCTGTGGGTCCAGGGCATATGCTCCAGCACCAGAGGGCTGCCTGGTAGGCTGGCGTCGAACGACAGCCGCTCCACTCCGGCCATGACTAGCCCGCTCCAGCCGATGTCGACCAGCTGGGCCGCAGCCACATAGGTCCAGAGCGGCGCGCGCGGCTCCGCCGCCTTGGCCGCCAGCGCCGCCGCATAATGCCCTACGAACATGACGGCCCCTCCCAGATGGGTTCAGCCTGCGCTGAGGCGTAGCGCTCATCAAGCCTGTCACACAAGTAACTGGCGCAGCTTGCGAAACCGCTTCACAAGCGAGGCGTGTCCGGCATAGTCCGGCGCATCGGGCAGGGCGGGTTCCTTAGGGTGTTCGGGCGGTTCTTCAGCGAACTGAAAGAGCGCAACGTGATCCGCGTGGCCGGGATCTATGCGGTTACGGCCTGGGGTCTGTTCCAGATCGTCAAGACGGTGTTCGACACCATGGGCGCGCCGGCGTGGGCGGCCCAGGTGGCGCTGGTGCTGCTGGCCGCCGGCCTGCCGATCGCCGCCATCGTGGCCTGGGCCTTCGAGCGCGGACCAGACGGCGGCGTCCGCCTGGCCGAGGCCCCGGACGCGGCCGCGCCGCGCGCCAGGGTCGGCTGGATCGACGGCCTGCTGCTGGGCGGCGTCGCCCTGGTGGTGCTGGCCAGCGTGCTGCAGCTCACCGGCGTCATCAGCCTGCCCGGAATGGGCGGCAAGCCCGCCGCGCCGGCGGTCTCCGCCAAGTCGGTGGCGGTGCTGCCGTTCGCCAACTTCAGCAATCGCCCGGAGTCCGAGTTCTTCGCCGACGGCCTGACCGAGGAGGTCATCAACAGCCTCGCCCAGTCGCCGGAGCTGAAGGTCGTGGGGCGCACGTCCGCCTTCTATTTCAAGGACAAGAACGAGGATCTTCGCGAGGTCGGCCGCAAGCTCGGCGTCAGCCACGTGGTCGAGGGCAGCGTCCGCACCGAGGGCGAGCGCCTGCGGGTGACCGCCCAGCTGATCAAGGTCTCCGACGGCTTTCACGTCTGGTCCAAGACCTACGACCGCACCGGCGAGGACGCCCTGACCATCCAGACCGAGATCGCCAGCGCCGTGGCCGAGGCGCTGAAGACCAGCCTGGCGGTCGGCGACGCCGCCACGCCGGCCGAACGGTCGCCCGAGGCCTACCGCCTGGAGCTGGTCGCCAAGGCCCAGGCCCGGCGCCTCGGGCTCGCCGAACTCACCAACGCCCGCCAGATGTATCAGCAGCTGATCGAGCTGGAGCCGAACAACCCCGACCACTACGCCGGCCTGGCGATCACCACCGCCTTCCTCGCCCAGAACTACCTGACCATCCCCTTCGCCGAGGCCGAGCGCGAGGCGCAGGGCGCGGTGAACAAGGCGATCGCCCTGAACCCGAACGCTTCGTCGGGCTGGCTGGCCAAGGGGGTGCTCTGCACGATCCTGACCATCCGCGCCTCGCGCCAGTCCTGCGAGGCGGAGGGGCGCCAGGCCTATGAGATGGCCCTGAAGCTCAATCCCAAGGATCCCGACGCCCTGGTGTTCTACGCCAACCACATGGGCTCGCGCAGCGCCAAGGAGACGCTGCCCATCGTCCGCCGCGCGCTGGAGATCGACCCGCTGAACCGGGTGGCGCAGGTCGTCTACGCCGGCGCGCTGCAGGCGACCGGCGACCTGCGCGGGGCCGAGCGCCAGTACCTCGCCACCATCGAGCTCTTCCCGGACTTCGTGGACGCCAAGCAGGAGCTGGCCGATCTCTATCTGCGGGAGGGCCGGCTGGACCTGGCCGAAGTCTGGCTGCGGGCCGCAGCGACGCCGGCCAGCGATCCTTCGGCGGCCATCCAGCTGGCGCACATCTACTACAACCTCGGCCTCAACGCAGACGCCGATGCGGTCCTTTCGGGGATCAAGGATCCGCCGGTCGCGGCCGACGTCGGGCGGGCGATCCGATTGCTGCGCGCCGAGGACTGGGCGGGCGTCGAGCGGTTCGCCCGTGAGCGGCTGGACGCCTCGGGCGATCCGTTGTGGCGCGCCGGGCTCGCCACCGCCCAGATGATGCTGGGCCGGGCCGAACCCACGCGGGCGCTGCTGCTCGAAATCTCGCCCGAGCTGTTCGCGCCCGATCCTTCGGTGACCTCCGGCGGGCTGGAGGAGGCCGTGCGCGCCGCCTGGGTATGCCAGCAGCTGGGCGACCTCGGCCAGGCGCGGCGCATCCTCGACAAGGTCCTGCAGGTCACCGCGCCGCAGCCGGGCGTCCTGCAGACCCCGGTCCGGCGGGCGGCGCGCGTTCGCGCCTACGAGATGCTGGGCCAGCGCGACCAGGCCCTGGCCGAGCTCAGCGGCGCCGTCGACGAGGGGTTCCGCACGCCGATCGACCTCGACTCCTTCATCCGCCTGGACCGCTATCCGATGATGGCGGCGATGGCGAAGGACCCGCGCTTCCAGGCCCAGATGCGGCGGATCGAGGCCGACAACGCCCGCATGCGCGCCGCGGTGATCGAGCGCCGGAACCCGGGCGCGCGGCGCAATGTAACAACTGCTACTGCTTTGGCTCCGCCTCGGGCATAATCCACATCAGGGATGGGGCGACGGGCGTGTTCGGGCGGTTCTTCAGCGAACTGAAAGAGCGCAACGTGATCCGCGTGGCCGGGATCTATGCGGTCACGGCCTGGGGTTTGTTCCAGATCGTCAAGACGGTGTTCGACACCATGGGCGCGCCGACGTGGGCGGCCCAGGTGGCGCTGGTGCTGCTGGCCGCCGGCCTGCCGATCGCCGCCATCGTGGCCTGGGCCTTCGAGCGCGGCCCCGACGGCGGCGTCCGGCGGACCCGAGCCGCCGAGCCTCCTGCCGAGGGTGAGGAACCGCCGCCCAAGGCTCGCATCGGCTGGATCGACGCCATGCTGCTGGGCGGCGTGGCCCTGGTGGTGGTGCTGTCGGTGCTGCAGATGACCGGCGTCGTCGGCCTGCCCGGCCAGGGCAAGGCGACGGTGCTGGCGCCGGAAGTCCCCGAGAAGTCGGTGGCGGTGCTGCCGTTCGCCAATTTCAGCCCCAATCCGGAGGCGGAATATTTCGCGGACGGCCTGACCGAGGAGGTCATCAACGGCCTGGCCCAGATCCCCGACCTGAAGGTCGCCGGCCGCACATCCGTCTTCTATTTCAAGGACAAGAACGAGGATCTTCGCGAAATCGGCCGCAAGCTCGGCGTCAGCCACGTGGTCGAGGGCAGCGTGCGGCGCGAGGGAGATCGCCTGCGCGTCACCGCCCAGCTGGTGACGGTGTCCGACGGCTTCCATGTCTGGTCAAAGACCTACGACCGCACCGTCAACGACGCCTTCGCCATCCAGACCGAGATCGCCGCCTCGGTGGCCGAGGCGCTGAAGACCAAACTGGCCGTCACCGGCCAGGCGAGCGCCGCCCAGGCCCGCGACCCGAGGGCCTACCAGCTGGAGCTGGTCGCCAAGGCGCAATACCGGCGGCTGACACGCACCGACCTCCTGGCCGCGCGCGAGAAGTACCGTCAGCTGATCAAGATGGAGCCCAACAACCCCTCCGCTCACGCCGGCTTCGCCCTGGCGACCATGATCGTCGCCCAGAACCACCTGGCCCTCGATTTCGCCGACGCGCGGCGCGAGAGCGAGGCGGCGCTGAACCGCGCCCTGGCGCTCGATCCCAACAACATCGACGCCCTGACCGCCAAGGGAATGGTGAACCTGGTCCTCGGCATGCGCACCGGCCGGCCGGACTATTTCACCGAGGGCGAGGCGGCGCTGAAGAAGGTGATCACCGCCTCGCCCCGCAACGGCGACGCGCTGGCGCTGCTGGCCAACCTGGCCGGACGCGCCGGCCGCCCCAAGGAGGCTGAGGACTATGCCCGGCGCGCCCTGGCGGTGGATCCGCTGAACCGCCTGGCCCAGGGACTGCTCGCCAGCTCGCTGCGCCTGCAGGGGCGGATGCAGGAGGCCGAGGCCCAGTACCGCTCGATGGTCGAGTTCTTCCCCGACTATCCGGACGCCAAGCTGAGCCTGGCGCAGACCCTGATCGCGCGCGGCGCCTTCGACCAGGCGGAGCCCTGGCTGGCCGCCGCGGCCGGCCCCGGAAACGACGCCTCCTCGGCCATCAACCTGACCAACCTCTACATGAACCTCGGCATGCGCGCCGAAGCCGAGGCCGCCATCGCCGGCATGGACGGGTCCGAGCAGGAGAAGGTCATCGGCCGGGTGCTCAGCTTCTATGTGCGCGAGGACTGGCGCGGGGCGGTCGCTTTCGCCGAGGCCAACATGCGCGAGGACGAGGACCCGTGGTGGCCGCAGGTCGCCTCACTGGCCGCCTTGCAGCTTGGCGACTATGAGCGCGCACGGCGATACCTCACAACGGTGGCCCCGGAGATGTTCCAGCCCGAGCCGGTGGTGAACGCCGAGGCGATCGGCAACGCGCTGCAGACCGCCCACGTGGCGAAGACCCTGGGCGACGCGGGCCAGGCCCGGCGGCTCCTGCTGGGCGTGCTGAAGCAGACCGAGCGGCCAGCCGGCGTCTACCTGCCCAACGACCTGCGCATCGCCCGCTCGCGCGCCTATGCCGAGTTGGGCGATCGCACCCGCGCCATCGCCGAGCTGCGGACCGCGATCCAGTCCGGCTGGCGCTCGCTCTACGACATGGAAGATTTCCTCTGGCTCGATCGGCACTACAACACCCGCAGCCTGCACGGCGACCCGGAGTTCAAGGCCCTGATCGGCCAGGTGCGCGCCGATCTCGCCGCCCAGCGGGCGCGGGTGCTGGCCCGCCGGGCGCCGGCGGCGAGGCCCGCCGCCTAGGGAGACCCGCATGGTCAAGGCCGCCTGCCACTGCACCGCCGTCCGCTTCCGGATCAGCGAACCGCCGGCCTGGGTGCTGGACTGCAACTGCACCCTCTGCCGCCGCTACGGGGCGCTCTGGTGCTACTACGACCTCGCCGGCCAGACCGAGAAGCTGCTGGAGCATCCCGACCCGGCGGCGACCGAGACCTACACCTGGCAGAATGGCGACATCGAATTCCACCGCTGTCGCACCTGCGGCTGCGTCACCCATATGATCGGCGGCGATCCGAAGATCATCTTCGGGGTCAACTCGCGGATGATGCTGGGCCTCGATCCGGCGAAGACGGTCGTGCGCCAGATCGACAACGGTCACACCGGCGTCTTCTGGACCCGGTCCGACGCGCCCCCGATCCCCAGCAAACATCCGGTGATGCCCCCGCCGGGATCCGACGACTGGCGGTAGATCCTTCCCCGCAGGCGGGGCGAATTCACGCGCCGCGCTAGATCGGCGCGCAGACTTCCTTCAGCCAGGCCGCGATGTCCGGCTCCACCAGCGGCCCGACCTTGGCCAGCACCTCGGCGTGGTAGGCGTCGAGCTGCGCCCGTTCGGCAGGCGTGAGCAGGTCGCGGTCGATCAGCCGGCGGTCGATGGGCGCCATGGTCAGGGTCTCGAAGCCCATCATCGGCCGCTCTCCGCCGGGGAGGGGCCGGGCTTCCGTCACCACCTGCAGGTTCTCGATGCGGATGCCGTAGTCGCCTTCCTTGTAGTAGCCGGGTTCGTTGGAGACGATCATCCCTGGCCTGAGCGCGACGGTGTTGGGGACCTTGGAGATCCGGTGCGGCCCCTCGTGCACGCCGAGGTAGGAGCCGACGCCGTGGCCGGTGCCGTGGTCGTAGTCGAGGCCGTAGGACCACAGCGGGGCGCGGGCCAGGGCGTCCAGCGCCGAGCCGGTGGTGCCGGCCGGGAAGCGCACGGCGGCGAGCGCCAGGTTGCCCTTCAGCACCAGGGTGAAGCGCTGGCGCATCTCGGCGGTGGGCTCGCCGATGGCGACCGTGCGGGTCACGTCGGTGGTGCCGTCCAGGTACTGGCCGCCGGAGTCCACCAGCAGCAGCTGGCCGTGCTGCACGCGCTTGTTCAGCTTCACGGTCGGCCGGTAGTGCATCATCGCCCCGTTTGAGGCGGCGCCGGCGATGGTGTCGAAGGAGAGGTCCTTCAGGGCGCCGGTGGCCTCGCGGAAGCCTTCCAGCTTGGCCACGGCTTCCATCTCGTCGGGCGGGTTGACCTGTCCCTCGGTGGCCAGCCAGTGCAGGAAGCGGCTGAGCGCGGCCCCGTCACGGATGTGCGCCCGGCGCGAACCCTCCACCTCGACGGCGTTCTTGCAGGCGCGGGGGAGCGCGCAGGGGTCCTCGGCCTTCACCACCTCGACGCCGGCGGCGGCCAGGGCCTCGAAGTACCAGGCGGAGGATTGGGCCGGATCGACCAGCACCCGCTTGCCCTTCAGGTCCGCGAGGGCGGCCGGCAGGTCGTCCGGGCGTTCCAGGCGCACCTGATTGCCGAGCCAGGCCGGCAGCTCGTCCGTCACCTTCACCGGGTCGAGGAAGAGCCGCGCCGAGCCGTCCTTGTTCAGGATCGCCTGGCCGAGCGGCAGGGGGCTGCGGATCACATCGCCGCCGCGGATGTTGAAGAGCCAGGCCAGCGAGGCCGGCGCGGTCAGCACCGCCGCCTCGGCCGCCTTCTGGGCGATGGCTTCGCCGACGCGGGCGCGCTTGGCCGAGGAGTCCTCGCCGGAATATTCCAGCGGATGCGGGGTCACCGGAGCGGTCGGCTGGGCAGGACGCTCGCCCGCCCAGGCGGTGTCCAGAGGATTGTCCGAGACCGGCTTCAGCTCGGCCCCGGCGGCCTCGGCGGCGGCGCGCAGGCGCGCCAGGGCGTCGGGGCTGTGCAGGCGCGGGTCGTAACCGATGGCCTGGCCCTTGGCGGCCTGGGTCTCGAGGTATTCGGTGACGCCGCCCTCGATCAGGTCGCGCACCTCGAAAAGGTTCAGGTCGACCTGCTTCTTCACCTGCAGGGCGTAGCGGCCATCGACGAAGACGGCGGCCTTGTCCTGGAAGATCACCGCCGCCCCGGCCGAGCCGGTGAAGCCGGTGGCCCAGGCCAGCCGGTCGTTGGCCTCGGGCAGGTATTCGTTCTGGTGCTCGTCCTCGTGCGGCACCAGAAAGCCGTCCAGCCCCTGTTTGGCCATCGCGGCGCGGATCAGGGGAACATGGCGGGGGCCGAAGGAGGGGTCGGTGGTCTCGTCGAAGGTCTGGCGCATGGGCCAGATTTAGGCCGCCGGCGGACCGCCGTCACCCCTCCAGAACGCGGCTACTCGACCGGCGCCGGCTCCATCACCTCGGCCGAGGCGTCCTCAGCCTGGTCCTGCACGCTGGCGGCGGCTTCGGCGGCCTCGACACGGGCGCGCTCGGTGGCCCGGGTAGCGGCGTCGGCGGCGGCCTGGGTCGCCTGGGCGGCGCTGGCCGCGGCGCTCTGCGAGGCGACGCTGGTGGCGGCCACGGCGGCCTGGGCGTCCTGCTGGGCGGCGGCGATCGAGGCCTCGGCTCGGCCCTGCTCGCGGGCGGCCATGAGGTCGTCGTTGGCGCTCTGCCGCTCGTTGTTGATCAAGAGCAGCGCGCCGACGGCGATGATCGCCACCAGGGCGGCGGCCCACCAGCCGACGGACGAGCCGCCGCCGCGCTCGCGGATTTCCTCGCGCCGGACGACGGCAGGGCCTTCGGTGACGGTGCGTTCCACATAGGGATCGTTGGGGTCGGCCATGGTCTTGAGCCTCCTTAAGGCGCGGCTAAGGCGCCGCTTGGAGCGCAAAACGCCGGTCGAGGAAGCCGGGTTCCTAGCCGCGCTTGAGCACCAGGGTGGTCCAGGCGTCGCGGTTGAGGGCGCGGACCAGCGAGAAGCCTCGCGAGGCGTAGGCGGCGCGAACGGTGCGCGCCTGGGTGCGCAGGAGGCCGGAGAGGATGGCGTAGCCGCCCGGCCGCAGGGCGCGGCGGATGTCCAGCGAGAGGCCAACCAGCGGGCGGGCCAGGATGTTGGCGAACACCAGGTCATAGGGCGCAAAGGCGCGCACCGACGGGTGCGACAGGCCGGAGGCGTGCACGAACCGGGCGTCGGCGGCGTTGAGGCTGGCGTTCTCGTTCGAGATGCGCACCGAGACCGCGTCGATGTCGGTGCCTACCACATGGCTTGAGCCGGTGCGCGCCGCGGCGATGGCCAGCACGCCGGTGCCGGCGCCGACGTCCAGCACCCGGGGAAAGCGATGGCCCTTCAGGAGGTCGTTGTAGGCCTGCAGGCAGCCCACCGTGGTGCCGTGGTGGCCGGTGCCGAAGGCCGCGCCCGCCTCGATGCGCAGCTTCACGGCGTTAGAGGGCGCGCGGCCGGTGTCGTGCGCGCCGTAGACGAAGAACCGGCCCGCCCGCACCGGCGGCAGGCCGGAGAGGGCCATGGCCAGCCAGTCGGCGTCGGCCAGGGCCTCGACCAGCACCTTCAGGCCCGCGTGGGCGCGCAGGGCCTCTTCCATCGCGGCGGCCTCTTCGGCGTCGACCGGGAAGGCGTCGATGCGCCAGACGCCCTTGTCCTCGTCCTCCTCGAGGATCGAATAGGTGGCGCCCTCCAGCCGCGGATCGGCGTCCACGGCGGCGGCGGCGGCTTCGGCGACGGCCCGCGGGCCGCGGGCGATGATCTGGACGGCGTTGTCGGTCACGCCGGCGCGTTTAGCGGGCTAGCCCCAGGAAGGCGAGGCGCCATGCGCAAGCGGCGGCCTCGTCCGATGCGGCGCGGGCCGCGTGGCTGGCGGCTCCCGATGCGGCAACGGCCCGAGCACGCGGCTGATCGCCAGGGCGGCGAACACCCAGGCCAGGCTGTTCTGCTGCAAAAGGAAGCTCTCCGAAGCGCTCTGCAGCAGGAAGACCGCCAGGTAGAGGATCGCCCAGTAGCCGTCGCCCTCTACCCGGAAGCGCCAGATCGCGGCGAGCGTCGCCAGGCCCAGCACCACGGCCATCGCCGTCACGCCCACCCAGCCGAGCTGCACCAACAGGTCCAGCCAGCCGTTGTGGGCCGTGGGCACCAGCCAGCCGGTGTTGGCGCGCACCCACTCGGCCGGCGCCGATTGCAGGCCCCAGAAGGCGGCGAAGCCGAAGCCCAGGGTCGGCGACTTGTCCGACTGGCGCATCACCGCCGCCCAGATGTCGGTCCGGCCGGTGAGCGAGGGATCCTTGCCCAGCATCTCGAACAGCACGTCGGGCGCGAAGAGCATCATGCCGCCGAAGGCCGCCGCGGCGGTCACGCCCGCCCAGACCGCCAGCACGGCCGTCGCTGCGCCGCGGCCCACCACCGCAAGGCCCGCCGCGCCGCCCAGCACCAGCATCAGGCAGAGCAGCGAGGTCTTCGAACGCGTCATCAGCATCAGGAAGGTGCAGAGCCCGATGGTTCCGATCCACAGCCAGCGGCGCTTGGGCGTGGTGATCGCGGCCGCCAGGGCGGAGAGGGCGCCATAGACCATGATCGCGCCCATCTGGTTCTTTTCGTACCAGAGGCCCTTCCAGGCGCCGGCGTTGACGTCGCTGTGCACCCCCAGGCTCGGCACGGCCACGCTGACCGCGAAGCTCCCGACCGCCAGGCCCAGGAAGGTGATCGCCAGGAGCTCGGCCATCGCCCGCGGCGTGAAGCTGGCGGCCAGATAGAGGCCAAACAGGGTGGTGAAGGCCACCGCGATCGAGCGCCGGAACGAGGTCGCAGGGTCGATGGACCACTGGGTGGAAGCGAAGGCCAGGCCGACCAGTCCGGCGAGCAGCAGGGCGGGGAACCAGTATCGCAGCAGGTGCGGGGTCCGCAGGACCGTCAGGCCGAAGATCAGGCCATAGGCCGGCAGCCACATCAGCCGCAGGATCGGGTTGGTGTCGCCGCCCAGCTGTCGGGGATCCAGAAGCGGCCCGATCAGGGCGCTGGAGAGCAGGAAGAGCAGGAAGACGACCGTGGAGCCTTCCACGATCCGCACCAGCGTCAGCCGATAGGGTCGCACTTCGGGCGCGGCGGCGATCGGTAGGGCATGGGCGGCGGTCACGGCGCCTTTTCATGCCCTGGAAAGCTTACCTTCCGCTTGAGACTGGCCGACAAGACATCGCGCCGCGTTTTCAACCGGCGGCGGAAGGTCCATATAGGCGCTTCGCGCCGGGGTGGGCGCAGCAGTCTTCCAGGGGCTCTTCTTGGCTCGAATCGAAAAGGCCGTGGTGCTCAGCGCCGGCCAGGGGCGGCGCCTGTTGCCGTTGACGGCGGACCGGCCCAAGGCGCTGGTCGAACTCTCCGGCCGCAGCGTGCTGGAATGGCAGCTGCGGTCGCTGGAGGAGGCGGGCGTGCGCGAGGCGGTGGTGGTGACCGGCTTCGGCGCCGGCGCGGTGGACGCCGAGCTGGCGCGGCTGGATCTCGGCCGGCTTTCGGCCCGCACCCTGTTCAACCCGTTCTACACGGTAAGCGACAACCTCGCGACCTGCTGGCTGGCGCGCCACGAGCTGGCGGGTGGCTCCCTGCTGCTCAACGGCGACACCCTGATCGAGCCGGCGATCGTGGAGCGGCTGCTGGCCGCCCCGCCGGCGCCGGTGACCGTCACCATCGACCGCAAGGGCGCCTATGACGCCGACGACATGAAGGTGCTGACCGAGGGCGACCGGCTGCTGGCCGTCGGCAAGACCATCGACGCCTATGACGCGGAGTCGATCGGCTTCCTGCGCTTCTCGGCCGAGGGCGCGGCGGCGTTCGGCGAGGTGGTCGATGGGATCATGCGCGGGCCGGACGGGCTGAAGCGGTGGTTTCTCAGTGTGATCAACGAGTTGGCGCAATCTCGTGACATCGTCCGTGTGCAGTCCATCGAGGGCCTGGGCTGGGGCGAGATGGACTTCCCCGAGGACGTCCAGCGCAATACCGAACTCACCCGTCGCTGGCTGGCGGCGGCTGAGCCGCAGCCTGAGCTGCAGCAATCCGCCTGACGAGTTCCAAGTCGGCTGGCTTGTCGACGTCCACCGCCGCCAGGCCGTAGGCCGAGCGCACCGCCGCGGCTTTCACGCCAGCCTTGGCGCCCAGCCGCGCCACCGCCTCGTCGAGCGAGAGCCGGCCGGTGAGGTACTGCGCCAGCATGTCGATCCCAAGCACCCCGGCGATCTTCCACGGCTGCTTGCGGTGGCGCTCGACCGTGCGCCAGAGCTCGACCGCCGCCGCGGCGCGGGCGGTGGCCAGGTAGAAGAGGTTGCAGCCGGAATAGCGCCCGTCGCGGAGCTTCAGCCAGGTGCGCTGGGTGTCCGGGACGGCGGCCTGCACCACCGGCTCGGGCGCCAGCAGGGCGGCGATGTCGGCGTCCGGCGGGGTGTCGGCCAGGAATTGCTCGATCCATTCGGCCTGCAGGAGTGCGTGGTCGACCGTGGTGACCAACAGCGGCGCGCCGAGGGTCGCGAAGGCCTCGGCGACGCTCTGGCTCGGCGAGACGGTGGCCGGCAGGGGTTCGATGAACACCGCGCCGCCGGCGCTGGCCATGGCGATGGCGGCGGCCTCGATCTGGGGGTCGTTGGTTGAGATCGCGATCCGCCCGGCGCCCGCCAGCATCAGCGCGCCGACCACCCGCGCCAGCAGGGTCTCGTCGCCGACCGTGGCCAGGCCCTTGTGGCTGACGCCGGCGGCCTGCGCGACCGGGTCCGCCCCGCCGCGCGAGCCGGCCAGGACCAGGGCGGAAAAGCCGTTCACGCCAGGGCCTTCTCATAGATGCGGTAGGTCTTGTAGACCTTGGCGCCCATCACCTCGGCGATGTGGCGCATGGGTCGGTTTTCTTCCAGGATCCAAGACATTTCAAAGGTCTGGAATCCCAACTTGAGGGCCTCAGTGCGTACCCGGTCCATGGTCATGAACGGCATCATGCGCCCGGCCATGGTCTCGAAGTAACGGCGTTTCACCCCCGCCAGCGGGATGCGGCAGCTCTTCAGGCCGCGAACCTTCAGCCGCCAGAGCAGCTTGGCCCAACCGAAGGGCAGCAGCTTGCCGTCGAGGTCGCGGATCGCCTCATTGAGGTTCGGCAGGCCGACCGTGAAGCCGGCGACATCGCCATCCACCTCCACGAACCAGACCAGGCGCGGGTCGAGGATCGCCTTCAGGGATTCGCCTAGCGCGGCGGTCTCGGCCTCGGTCACCGGCGTGAAGCCCCAGTTGCCGGACCAGGCGTCGTTGAGGATGGCGACGAAGGCGCGGACCTCCTCGTCGTAGCGCTTCATGTCCAGCATCCGCAGGGTGACGCCCGCCGGCGGCTTCTCGCGCACGCGGCGGACAATGGCGGGCGGCAGGTCGGCGGTCAGGTCGCAGATGTAGGCGTGGATGTCCTTGGCCTTGGCGTAACCCTGGGCCTCCACTTGCCGGCCGGCGTAGGCGGGATCGTGGCCCATCATTACGAACGGCGGGGCCGTAAAGCCGTCGACCAGCAGGCCGACCTCCTCGTTGATCGAGAGGTTGAAGGGGCCGAGCGCCACGGCCTTGCCGCGCGCCTTCAGCCAGCCCTCGGCGGCGGCGAAGAGAGCGGCGAACACCTCCGGGTCGTCCTCGGCGGCGATCATGCCGAAGTGGCCCGCGGCGGGGCGGTCCGGATCGACCGGGGCGAGGGCGTCGATCTGGGCGCTGATCCGGCCGACGTCGCGGCCGTCGCGCACGGCCAGCCAGAACTGCACCTCGGCATGGTCGAAGAAGGGGTTGGACCTGGGGTTGAGGGCCGTGCGGCGCTCCATGTCCAGCGGCGTGACCCAGTTGGGATCGCCACGGTTCAGCCGTGCGGGCAGTCGGATGAAGCGGTCGAGCTCGGCCTTGCTCTGCACCGGGATGACGCGGATCTCGCCCATCAGCCCTCCAGGTGCAGGAGGGCGGTCATGGCCAGCGCCGAGAAGGCCAGGGGCGCGGCCCAGGCCGCGAGGGGCGCGGAGAGGGCGCCGCTCTCACCGACGGCGGTCAGCATGCCGTCGATCACCAGGAAGAGCAGGCCTGCGGCCACCCCTAGCGTCATGTAGAGCCCGGCCTGGCCCGCGCGGAAGCTGGCCAGGGCGACCGGCGCGGTCATCAGCAGCATCACCAGGCAGGCGAACGGCGCGGCGAAGGTGCGCTGCAGTTGCATGCGGTAGAAGGCCGGCGAGCGCTCGGCCCCGCCGCCCTCCAGCGCCCGCCGCGCCTGGGCGGCCGAGGGCTGGGGGGCGGCGTCGGAGAAGAGATTGGCCACGTCCTTCGGCGTCAGATTGACAGGCCAGGTCATGTCCGCCGCCGCGCCGTCGGTCAGGGTGTCCGGCGCGATGCGCACGAACGACGGGCTCGCCAGCGCCCACCCTTGCGGACCGTGCGTCGCGCCCTTGGCGATGATCCGCTCGACCAGCCGTCCCTGGCCGTCGCGGCGGTAGATGCGCACCGGGCCGAGGGTCGAGCCATCCGCCGCCCCGGGGGCCGCGGTGGCGATGTCCGAGCCGACGCGCACCGGCCGGGCGTCAGGCCGGTCGGCCTCCTCCACCGGGGCGGTGGCGGTCCACCAGGCGTCGAGCTCCAGGTCGGTGCGCGGGGCGACGAACTGGGCGACGGCCCACTGGATGATCATCAGCCCGATCACGGCGGGCAGCGCCATGCCGACCACGCGGTAGGTGGAGGAGCCGGCCGCGCGCATGGCGGTGACCGCGTGGTCGCGCGCCAGCTGGGCGAAGGCGAAGAGGCCGCCGGCCAGAGCCGCCAGCGGGGCGGCCTGCTCGACCAGGCGCGGCAGGCGCAGCAGGGCGTATCTGGCCACCCCGCCGAAGCCCAGGCCGCGATCGAGGATCTCGGTGGTGATGTCCAGCAAGTCCATGACCTGGAGCAGGGCGACGATCATCACCAGCGCCGCGGCGATGCGGAAGGCGACCAGCCGGCCGATG
>DASPLZ010000143.1:0-4924 GCA_035627295.1 Phenylobacterium sp.
GCCGTGCCGGTCGATCGACTGCTGCCAAGCGAGGAATTCCTCGTTGGTCAGCGAATAGCGGTCGCACGCTTCTTCGAGCGTCAAGAGGCCGCCGCGGACAGCGGCCACCACCTCGGCCTTGCGCCGGATCACCCAGCGGCCGGTGTTCGGCGGCGGCAGGTCGGCCACGGTCAGCGGCGCGCCCGTCGGGCCGATTACATAACGCTCGCCGCGGCTGTTGGTCCGCTGCTGCTGTTGGGTTTGCAACATGGCTTTACGCCTTTCCCACCGTCATCACAGCGCAGGACGATAGGCCGCAGGACATAACAGCCGCTTAATTCCAACAGTAAAAAAAGCCCTAACCATTCAGGCCCTTTCGTCCGATAACGGCACAGTGCAGAAAGGTTGCTTCTACAACCCCTCATCAATAGTTATTATCACCGCTTAATATTTATGAGTTCTTCAAGCATCTCATCTGCGGTGGTGATGATCTTCGAAGACGCCGAATAGGCGCGCTGCGTGGTGATCAGGCTGGTGAACTCGGCGGCCAGATCGACGGTGGAGGCCTCCAGCGAGGAGGCGGCCACCAGGCCCGCGTTGCCTTCGCCCGGACGCTTCAGGGCGAAGTCGCCGCTGTTGATCGAGGAGCGGAAGGCGTCGCCGCTGACCGGGATCATGCCGTTCGGGTTGATGAAGGTGGCGACGGCGATCTGCGAGACGGCGCGCACTTCGTTGTTGTCGAAGATCACCGAGAGCAGGCCGCTCTCGGACACCTGCACGCCCACCACATTGCCGAGGGTGGCGCCGTTGGCGTTCAGCGAGTCGACGGTGGAGGCGCCGCCCAGCTGGGTGAGGCCGCCGTTGGCCGAGAGGAGGTCGAAGGTCACGCTCTGGCCGTCGATGCCCAGCGCGGTCGCCCACTTCGGCGCCGGCCCGGCGTTCGAGGCGCCGATGGCGATGGCGAAGTCGTTGGCCCCGCCGAACAGGGTGGTGCCGGTCGGGTCCAGCTGACCGTCGGGGGTGAACTTCACGTCCCCCGCGGCGATGGGCGCCGTGCCGTCGATATCGGTCACCGGCACGGTGTAGACCTCGGCGAACCACTCGTTCTCGTCGCCGGCCGTGGCGGGGTCCTTCTTCAGGAACGAGATCGCGACGGTGTGCTTGTTGCCGAGCGAGTCCACGACCTGGGTCTCGATCGTATAGTCGGGCCTCACGGCGCCGGCGGTCGTCGGATCGTTCGCGTAGTTACGCATCGCGCCGGCGGCGTAGGTCTGGCCGCTGAAGGGCGTGTCGGCGTTCAGGTTGCCGTTGATCTCGATCTCGGTGGTGGGGCTGACCACGCCGCCGAGGTTGCGGATGTTGATCTGCTCCAGCTTGGTGATGTCGGTGGGGCTGGTGTCGATCGTCCCGTCCGGCCCGACCGGCCAGCCGAGCAGGTAGTAGCCGGCGTCGTCGACGTTGAACGAGCCGGCGCGGGTGAAGAGGCGCTCGTCGGCCGGCGCCAGGGCGCCCGCCTGGGACGACACGACGAAGAAGCCCTCGCCGGAGATGGCCAGGTCCGTCGAGGAGGTGCTGCTCTGCAGCTGCCCCTGCTGGTTGATCATCTTGTGATTGACCGCGGTCACCCCGCCGGCGCTGTAGCGCCCCTTCACCGCCTGGGCGGTGACGATGTCGATGAAGCTGGTCTGGTTACGCTTGTAGCCAGTCGTGTTCACATTGACGATGTTGTCGGAAATCGCCGCCAGGGCCGCGGAATTGGCGGCCAGTCCCTGCACCCCGGCGAGCAAAGCGCTGTTGACGCTCATGGCTCTCTACCTTCTCTGAAGTCGTCTTTGTTGTTGTTGGGTTGGCGCATGCTGCGTTCGCAGGCCCGTCAGGCCTGCTCGGGCGGCGTTTGGCCGCCAGGTTCGTGGATTCCGATGACGGCGTTCCAGGGCACCTTGGCCCCGTTCACCGTCAGCATGGTGGCGCCGTCGGTGGTCTCGACGCCGGTGACGATTCCCTTCACCAGCACACGGCTGGAGACGGTCTGGTTGGAGGCGTCCTTGGCCGTCACCTGCAGGGTGTAGACCCCGCCATTGCCCAGTTCGCGCCCGTCGTCGGTCTTGCCGTCCCAGGTGAAGGTGTTCTCGCCGGCCTTGGCGTCTTCCGGCACGAGGGTGCGGACCACCCGGCCGTTCGCGTCCAGCACCTCCAGCTTTACGGTCTTGGCGCCTTCGCCGAGGTGGTAGAGCCACTCGGCCTCGCCGTCCTTCAGCACCCGGTTGGAGGCGACGGCGGAGACTTCCTTGCCCAGCACGCTCACCGCCTCGCCCAGCCCGCGGCTGGCGTTGTCGACCAGCTTCGAGAGCAGGTCGTTGGTGAGCAACTGCTGCTCCACGCCCGTCATCTGCACGATCTGCTGGGTGAAGGCGTTGGAATCCATCGGCGACAGCGGATCCTGGTTCTTCAGCTGCGCGGTGAGCAGGGCCAGGAAGGTCTCGAAGTTGTCGGCGATGCGCGTGCGGCTGTTCGCGATCTGCTGCGACTGGGTGGCTGTGACGGCGTCGACCATGGCTTTAGATCCGGATGTCCACGCCGGTGCGCGACCAGCTGCGAAGGGTGGGCGTGGGCGAGGGCGGCGCGTCGATCGCATCGAGCGCGGCCTGGAAGGCGCGCCCGCGGTGGGCGGCGCCGGCGTTGGCGGCCTGGCCGTCCTGCTGCTGCTGAGGCTGGCGCTGGTCGCCCGCCACGTCGAAGGAGAGTCCGCCGGTGAGGGTGAAGCCGGCCTGCTCCAGCGTGCGCTGCAGGTCGGCGGCGCGGGCGCGCATGTCGGCGGCGGCCTGCGGGTTGTCGAAGGAGAGCGAGGCGGCCACGTGGCCGTGGGCGCTGACCTCCATGCGCACCTCGACCTTGCCGAGGCCGGCCGGGGTGAGCTCGATCTCGAAGCGGCTGGACTGGCCCTCCAGCTTCCGGACGATCTGGGCGGCCAGGTGGGCGACGGTCTCGGGCGAGCCGCGGACGACGGCGGGAGCCGGGCCTTGCGGCGCGGCGGCGGCTTCGCTGTGGCCGGACGGGGCCGGCTCCGCCTGGGCGGCCTCGGGCGCCGCGTCGGGTGCAGCTTCGCCGGCCGCGTCGTCGGCGGCGACGACCGGCGGGACCGGCGCGGGCGCGGCGGAGGCGGTCCTCGACGGCGTGGCGGCTGCGGAAGGCGCCGGGGCGGCGGGAGCGCCTTCGTCCTCGGCGTCGTCCTTGGATCTCGTCAGCGGCTTGGCGGCGGCCTTGGGATCGGCCGCTTCGCTGACCAATCGGGCGGCTTCGGCCGTGACGGTTGGAGGCGCGAGCGGCGTGGCGGGCGCGGGCGCCGCGGCGGCGGCCGGCGAGGCGGAGGTCTGCGGCGGGGCTGAAGGCGCCGGAGCGTCGGGTTCGGGGGCCTCCGCCGATGGCTGCGGCGCGGCGGAGGCGACCTGGGCCTGCGTCCCCCTGGCCGCCGTCGTCGGGGCGGCGGGCGGGGCCTGGAGGGGGGCCTCCGGCAAGGCCTGGCCGGCAAGGCGATCGCGCGCCGGCGTCGGCGCGGGCGAAACGGAGGGCTCCGATTGCTCGGCAGGGATATCCTGAACGGCTGCGGGCGACTCTGCTTGCGGGGTCGGCGCCGCAGCGGCGGCGGCCGCCTGGGCGGCGAGCTTGGGCGCGGGATCAGCGGCCGGCTGGGACGCGGGGGCCACGGCGACCGGCGGGACGGCGGGGCCGGCCGTGGCGGCGGCGATCATCGTTTCGGCGGCCGTGGCGGAGGGGACGGCCTCCGCAACGGCGGCAGATGTGGAAGGCCCGGCCGCCGGCGCGTCGGCGGTGGCGGCCAGCGGCATGACGATAGGCGCCGGCGGCAGGGGCGCGGCGGCGGCGAGCACAAGGTCGGGCGCCGCGGCCATCGGGTCCTGCGTCTCGTCCTCGAAGCCCTCCTGCCCCGCGCCGCCTTCCCCGTCGAACATCGCCAGCAGGGCGGCGAAGGGGTCGGCGCTCGCGGCGGCCTCAGGCGTGGCGGCGCCCTGCGGCGACGGGGCGCCGGGAAGCGTCGGAAGGGGAGCGAACAACGCGAACATGCGGGTCTTCAACGAGGGGTCGAAGGAGCGCGTGCTGCGCCGGGGCCATTCGGCACGGTCCGAAGCAACCCTTGGGCCAAGATGCGAATGCCCGGTCAAGACATTGAAAAATCGTATGATTTGTCGAGCTCGGTGGGAGGGCGACGTTGGTTCCCGCAGGTGAAATTTGCCGAGGCGATCGCGGCCGTGCGGCGAGTCCTGCCGCCCATGGCGCCGCTGGCGCGGCTTTTGCGCCTTCTGAATCGCACGCCTCGCGCGCAGAAGACGAAGCCGATGAAAAACAAAGACTTAGGAAATCCGTCCCGCGCCGCAACGGCGTTCGACCCGGCAGAATCCGCCGGGCCGGCGGTGAGGCTTTGCCGGGCGGAAGGTTAACCGATGTCGATCACCAGCATCCTCAACATCGGCCTGACGGGCCTGAACGCAGCCCAGGCCGGCGTTCGCGTCAGCTCCGACAACATCGCCAACGTCAACACCCCCGGCTACGTCCGCAAGCAGGTCAACCAGACCTCGGCGATCATCGACGGCCGCGGCGCCGGCGCGCGCATCCTGGGCGTCGAGCGGGTGACCGACCAGTACCTGCAGAAGGCCGACCTGACCGCGGTGGCGGACCTCGGCCGCTGGGAGGTCCTCTCGCAGTACCTGGACCGCGCCCAGGGCCTGTTCGGCGATCCGAGCGGCGAAGGGTTCTTCTTCAACAGGCTGGACCAGGCCTTCAACACCTTCGCGGCGGCGGCGGACGATCCGTCCTCGGGCCTGCTGCGCAGCCAGGCGGTCTCGCAGATGCAGGACTTCCTGAACGACGCCTCTCGCATCGACAAGCAGATCGAGGGCCTGCAGCGCGACGTGGATTCGCGCATTCAGGC